>JACCRL010000424.1 GCA_013813605.1 Gemmatimonadaceae bacterium | reverse complement strand
CGGACCGACAGGCAACCTTGGCCTTGGGCTCTATATCGCCGACCGCATTGTGAGCGCGCACAAGGGGAAGATCGAGGTGGATTCCTCGGAAGAACGCGGCACTACTTTTACCGTTCGCCTTCCCCGGACCGCTCCGCCGCCAGCGTAGGTCCGGAGCTGGCTGCGATACCGCGCAGCATGCCGGAAGCACACGTTGCCGCGCCTGGGGTCAGCGCACCTCGAGCGCGAACGGATCGAACCGGGAAAACTTGTCAGACACGAACAGGCCCATCCCGACGTCCCTGAATCCGGCGCGTTCCAGTGTGCGCCGGTACCAGCTCGCAGGGCGAAAGTATCCCGTCATGTCGCTGCGGTCCTCGTCAACTTCGTCATCGCTCGTGACTACCTGGAAATAGAGCACGCCGCGGCATTTCGACGCGAGACGGGCGATCGCGCGCTTTGCCTGGCGGTCGGGCAGATAGCGGAGAACGTCGCGACAGACGACGAGGTCCGACGGCAAGCCGGCGAGCTCCTGTGCACTCACGCGGCGGTGCCCGTAGATGCGCGCAGCCTCGGCGCTCGCATCAAAGGTTTCGACTTGGCGGCAGCTCCGGTACTGACGGCCGAACTCCCTTGCCCACCATCCCGTCCCGGCACCGACATCGGAGAAGCGGCGTATTTCGAGACCGATGTGGCGGCAGAACGAGAGGACGAACCTTATCTCGTTCCGCCGTTCTGCCGCCGAGATTATTGCGGTCGTTGGATTCTCGTAGAAGCGCCGGTAGTACTCGCGGTTGAACTGGCTCGCACTCAAACGGTCGCGAACATCTCCCTGAGCGCGCTCGCGCTTTGCGGCCGCTGATCGGGGTGCTTGGCGAGAAGCTGCATCACGATCGCAGACACGGCGTGAGGCACCTCGGGCTTCACTACGTCCGGAGGCTTGGCGTCTTCGTTGAGCACTTTCGCTATCAACGAGATCGGAGATTTCGCATCAAACGGCGGGCGTCCGGTAAGACACTCGTAAAGCACGACACCAACGGAGTAAAGATCACTCCTCGCATCGACTGACTCAGCCAGCAGCTGCTCGGGTGCCATGTAGGCGGGCGTGCCAACCACCATTCCCGCCTGAGTCAGCCCGCTGCTTCGCTCGGCGAGGCGGGCGACACCGAAGTCCATGATCTTGAGCGTCCCGGCCGCATCGATGAGCAGATTCTGCGGCTTGATGTCGCGATGAATGATGCCTTCGCCATGTGCGCACTCGAGCGCGTCCACGAGCTGCCGCGCGATGGCCAGCGTCGCCTCCGCTCCAAGCTGCCCGCGCGAGTCCAGCACCGCGCGCAACGTGGTGCCCTCGACGAATTCCATCGTCACGAAGAAGACGCCTCCGGCATTTCCGAAGTCGTGCGTGCGCACGATGTTGCGATGAGAGATCTGGCGTGCGAGCCTGATCTCGTTGCGAAAGCGGTCCATCGCGGTTTCATCCGCACTCAACAAGTCAGATCTCAGCGTCTTGATGGCGACCCGTTCGCCGAGTTCCACGTCCTCGGCGAGATAGACCATGCCCATCCCGCCGCTCCCGATCGGGCGCTCGATCCTGTACCTGGCTGCGAACGAAGCCCCTGACCGGAGGGCTTCCGGCGTGTCGAAGTCCGTGAGCGGCGCGTCACTCACCCCCGCGATCTCTTCCCGCAGCTTTTCGATCTGCCCGTGCAGCTTCCGCTCACGCTCCCTTATTCCCGCGACCATGCCGTCGAAGACACGCGCCAGCGTTCCCAACTCATCCCCGCGCTTCGACACCTCGGCAAGCGAGCCGGGGGCATAGCCTCCTCGCTCGGCCGCGACCGCCGCGGCAACGATCCGAACTACATCGCGGAGATACTCCTTCTCTCGCGCGCGGAAATCCCTTTTCTCGAGGCACGCACTGATGCGGGCGCGCAGCAGTACGGGGTCAAATGGCTTGGGCAGATAGTCTTCCGCCCCGCGCTCGATGCACCGCGCGATGCTGGCAATGTCGTCGAGCGCGGAGATCATGATCACCGGAAGCTCTCGCGTGGCATCGGAAGACTTGAGCCGCCCGAGTGTCTCGTAACCATCCATGTGCGGCATCATCACGTCGAGCAGGACGATGTCGAATGACTCGCCAGCGGCGAGATGAAGCGCTTCGGGCCCGCTCGAAGCACATGCAACCGTATGGCCTTCGCGCTCCAGTCGGCGCTGAAGAACGCTACGGTTCTCTTCGATATCGTCGACGACCAGCACATGCGCCGTCCTCGGAACCCGCGCGCCGGGAGGCTCCGCGGGTGCGACGCGGACTCCCGCCGGCGCGCTGAACGCGGACGTCGGCTCGGCGCGCGGCCGGTCGGTAGGCATCAGGCGCTCGGCGGCATTTCTGACCCTGCAGACGTCGGCGATGAATTTTTCATCGGGCAATTCTTCTTCGCGAAGCAGCCCGCTCATGGCGTCGATGATCCGCGACTGCGGATGATGGAGCGACTCGTACAGGGACACGATCCGATCGGCGTCGAGCGTAGTCGCGCCAGCGGGCAGGGCATCCTCGATGAGCACGATTGCATCACGCACTGCGGCCAGCGCCTCGCTCAACGACTCTCTTCTCGAGCCCCCCTGACGACTCTGCGCATCCTCGAGCAGCATCTCGCAATAGCCAACGATCTGGTTGATGGGCGTGCGCAGCTCGTGCCGGAGAGTCGCGACCTCGTTTACGGAAAGGGTGGTTCGGGCCGCGTCGGTCACCCGGCGTTCTTGCCGAGCAGAGCCTCGATCTTCCCGAGCAGCCGATCTATCTCGACGGGCTTGGTGTCGTAGTCGTCGCATCCTGATTGCATCGCGCGGTCACGATCGCCCGCCATCGCGTGCGCGCTCAATCCGATCACCGGAATGAGGCGCGTGACCGGATCCGATTTTAGCTCCGCGGTAGCGACCCAGCCGTCCTTGACCGGGAGGCTCATGTCCATCAGGACGAGATCAGGGTGCGTCTGGCGCGCCTGGTCGAGTCCCTCCTGGCCGTCGAGCGCGAATGCGACTTCGTAGCCGCGCTTGATGAGACGGCGCGACAGCATGTCGCGGTTCATTTCGTTGTCCTCAACGAGGAGAATCCTCGGCATCGGCGAGCGTCCTATGATTGCGGGTTGACGCGTGACGTCACTCGATCGCCGGAGGAAGGGAAACAGTGAACACCGATCCCTTGCCCCGCTCGCTGGAAACGGTCACGTCGCCATTCAGCATCTGGCAGAACTTCCTCGTGATCGCAAGCCCGAGACCCGTACCGCCATACGTACGGGTAGTTGACGCCTCCGCCTGTGTGAAGGCCTCGAACAGTTTCGCCATCTGCGGTTCCGTCATCCCGATGCCGGAGTCAGTGACGCGAAACACCATCGCTGCGGCGCCCGCCCTCGTCTCGCGGGTTACCTCGAGAACGACCGCCCCTCGTTCCGTAAACTTGCAGGCGTTGGACAGCAGATTGAGAAGGATCTGCCTCACCTTGATCACGTCGGAGTGCATCGTACCAATGTCGGCCGGGCAACTGATACGCAGCGTGTTCGAGTTTCGCGCGAGCATCGGCATCACCGTGGTCGCCACCTCCTCGACGATCGTCCCGACCGAGAAGGTCTCCGGAAAGATCTCCATCTTGCCCGCCTCGATCTTGGAGAGGTCGAGCACGTCGTTGATGAGGGCCAGCAGGTGCTTGCCGGCGGAATGAATCTTCTGCAGATCGGCAACCGAGCCGGAGTTACCCGACTCCTCCGCTTCTTCCTGCAGAATCTCGCTGTATCCGATAATGGCGTTGAGCGGCGTACGCAGCTCGTGGCTCATGTTGGCAAGGAACCGGCTTTTCGCGTTGCTCGCCGCCTCAGCTTTTTCGTTGGCGCGAAGGAGGTCGGTGACGTCGTGATAGAGTGCCATGATTCCAACCCGCTCTCCGTCAACGACGACGGGAACGCCGGCCAGCTCGACATCGACGAACGAGCCATCCCTCCGCCGCCGTTTCCCTATTCCGCGGGCTATCTCGTGCGTCGCCTGGGCGGTGTACTGCGAGGCCTGGGCGAGAGTTTCTTCCGTATTCAGCAGCTGGTCCAGTTCCCGGCCCACCGCATCGGCCGGCGAATAGCCAAACAGCTTTTCGAAGGCGGGATTCAGTGACGTGATGACTCCGTTCAGCCCGAGTGTGACGATCGCGACCGGGCTGTAAAGGACCACCGCCTCGAAATACTGCTTCTGACGCTGCGCCTCCGTGTATAGGCGGGCATTCTGGATCGCGATGGCCGCCTGCGAGGTGAAGAGGTTGAGCAGGCGCAGGTCGGCGGGCCCGAATTCTCGCGCCGGATCAGAATCAACGCTGGCGATCGCCCCGACGAGACGGTTGCCGATCAGGAGCGGGGCCGCCATCACCGACCGAACGGGGGTCTCCGAATACTTGGAGGGCCGGCCGCTCCACTCCTGATAGTTGGGAACGATCAGGGGCTCATGCGACTCGGCGACGATACCCATTGCCCCTTCGCCAAGCTTGAGACGCACCCCGGTGGAATCCATGCCGATGTTGTGGCTGGCAACAATGACGAGCTCTTCCTTCTCTTCGTCGTAGATCGCCAGCTCTCCCCCGGTAACAGCGAGGAGTCTCACCGCGCGCTCGAGCGCGGCCTGAAGCAGCTTGGAGAGCTCGCGCTCCGATGACAGATCTGCCATCGTGTCGAGGAGTGCCTTCTGCTCGTCAGCCCGCTGCCGTTCGCTGACCAGCAGCCGCGCGCGAGCGATGGCGATGCTTGCCTGATTCACCGCGGCGTTGATGATCTCGACGTCCGACCCGTCGAAAGCGTCAGACTCGGAGCTCTCGACGACAAGGACGCCAAACGCCCTGTCAGCAACCTTTAGAGGAACCTCGAGTCGGGTGCCGGAGCTCGCCCCCGCGGAATAGGCTGGCCCCTTCTCCCATCCGGCGCTCGCGCGGAGCACGCGCTCGCCGCCTGACTCGGTGAGCATGAACAGCGCGAGTAGCTGGTAGCCGAGCGCCGGGTCGTGGAGCCCGTTGACAACGCGCTCGCAGATCTCGCGCTCGTCTTGCGCCTCCACGATCGTGGAGCTCAGACGCAGCAACGCCGATTGCCGCTGGACGAGCTTGGTGCCCCCATGCTGCTTGCGGCGCTTCCGCGGCTCGGTGGAGACTGGCGCTGGTGTGGAGGAAGCGGCTTCGGGCATGGTATATCCGAACGGGAACGCTAAGGTACTGGCGGTCCTGACCCGCGTCCAGCAGGGAGTGGATGCATCTACCGCACCAAAGGCAGCAGCAGCTTGACGAAAGCGATGATGACGATCACTCCCGCTATGTCCAGCACGACGCCGTAGCGGATCATCTTGATGAGAGGGATCTTGCCGGAGCCATAGACGATCGCGTTGCACGGCGTCGAGACCGGCAGCATGAACCCCATGCTCGCGCCCATGGTGGCGCCAAGCGCTGGACCCAGCGGGTCCGCGCCTGCCGCCTGCGCAACCGAGATGACGACGGGAACGACCATGTTGGCCGCGGCGGTGTTCGACGTCACTTCATCGAGTTTCTGGAAGCGGCGCGCGTCCCGGAAAACTACCCGAATACCAAAATCATTATCTTCAGCAACATGAGCGTCCCGAGCGAGGTAGAGAAAGCGTTTGCCCTCGGGGCCACGAAGTACATGTTGAAGTCGTCAACCTCGCCCAAACAGCTTGCCGCACTCGTGGAACAGACGCTCGGCAAGAAGTGAGGGGCAGCAGCGTACAAATGAGGTCATTCACGACGCGGGGCGGAGTCCGCAGAAGATTCGAACGATGAAGGCGGGGGGTGGCCCACGAGCCTCTCGGTAACGACAGTCTCCCATTGGCTGATGAAGCCATGATAGCCTGCGCGATCAATGAACGGATCCGCCGG
>JACCRL010000393.1 GCA_013813605.1 Gemmatimonadaceae bacterium | reverse complement strand
GCGTGGCGTCCGCGCGCCGCCGAAATTAGGCGGTGCGCTTCGCCGACGTCATCACCACCGCCCTCGAGCAGATCCGCGTCAACAAGCTGCGGTCCTTTTTCACGCTGCTTGGTATAATCGTTTCGGTTGCGTTCCTCGTCGCGGTCGTCGCGATCATCTCCGGGATGAACGCCTACGTGAAGGAGAACCTCGCCGGCGCGCTGATTGGCCAGAACACTTTCCAGGTTCGCCGCTCCCCAATCCAGATCGGGCTCTTCGACGACGAGGAGTGGCGCCGCATCGCAAAGCGCCCGCGCATCACGGAGAGCGACGCGCAGGCGGTGATGGCCGCAGTGCCAGAGGCCCTGGCGGTCAGTCTCCAGTCCGGATGGCCGACACCGCTCGCCGACGTGATCTGGGGCAACAAAACGCTCGGCGACGTGATCATGCTCGGCGTCACCGCGCCCTACCAGGTTGTCCAGGACTACGTCTTCGTCGGCGGCAGGCCTCTCACCGACGTCGATGTACGCGAGCGGCGGGCAGTTATCGTCGTCGGCGCGGATGTGGCGGAGAAGCTGTTCGAGGCGGTGGATCCGGTTGGTCGCGACGTGCGGATCATGGGCCACCGGTTCACGATCGTGGGGACCATCGCCAAGAAAGGCCGGGTGCTCGGACAGTCGTTCGACGGGTTCGTGCTGATGCCGCTGCCGAACTTCGAGATGATCTACGGGCGCCGGAAGACGAACACGGTGTCAGTGAAGATGCCGGCGGCTGAAGAGGTGGCCGGAGGAATGACGCGCGCGGACGAAGCGATGAGGATCGCGCACCGCCTGAGGCCGGTCGAGGAGCCCGACTATTCGATCGAGACCGCGGACGCGCTTGTCGCGTTCTGGAAGAAACTCACGCGCATACTGTTCTCCGTCATCCCGGCGATCGTTGCGATCGGCGTCGTCGTCGGTGGCATCGTGATCATGAACATCATGCTGATGTCCGTCACCGAGCGCACGCGCGAGATCGGGGTGCGGAAGGCGATGGGCGCACGGGCGGGCGACATCCGCCGCCAGTTCCTCGTCGAGTCGGTCGTGCTGGCCTCGATCGGCGGGCTGATCGGCGTTGCGGCAGGCTGGGGACTGGCGGGGCTGATCAGCCTTGCTTCTCCGCTTCCCGCGCGTGTCAGCACCTGGTCGGTGGCGCTCGCGCTCGCACTCGGTGCGGGTGTCGGCGTGCTGTTCGGCGTATATCCAGCATCGCGGGCGGCGCAGCTCGACCCGATCACTGCGCTGCGCGCCGAATGATCTTCACCGAGCGAATCCGCAGCAACGTCCAGATCGCGCTGGATACGCTGCGCGCCAACAAGCTGCGCTCGTCGCTTACGATTCTGGGCGTAGTGATCGGTGTTGCAACCGTGATGACCATGGCGGCGATCGTCCAGGGCATCAAGGACCAGATCGTACGCACGCTGGAGATCGCGGGGCCGACGACGTTCTACGTCGTGAAGGTGTTCTCCAACACCCCGGTGAATCCCGACCGGCTGCCGAAGTGGATTCGCGTGCGGCCCGATCTGGCGCAGGCGGAGGCCGACCGCATCAAGCTGCTGCCGGAAATCTCATACGCGGCGATGTGGGGACAGGCGATCGGCCGCCTCTCCTACGAGGGGCAGCGCACGCAACAGATGCTGATCATGGGCGCCGATGACCGGTACATGGAGATCCAGGGCGGGGAGCTGCTCGATGGCCGCTGGTTCACGCAGGCCGAGCTGGCATCGGGCGCGAACGTCGCGGTTCTCGATGAGAACGCCGCCCGCAAGCTTTTCGCGAACGAGGCCCCGCTCGACAAGATGATTCGCGTCGGCGGCCGACCGTCGCGCGTGATCGGGCTATACGCGCAGCCGGGAAATATTTTTTCTCCGCCCGGCCAGGAGATTGGTGCGATCGTTCCATACAAGATGCTCGACTACCAGTTCACGATCGACAAGACGAATGCGCTCTACATCCCCGTCAAGCCGAAGAAGGGAGTCTCGACTGCCGAGGCGCAGGAAGCGGTGACGATCGCGATCCGCGAAATGCGGGGGCTCAGGCCCGCCGACAAGAACAGCTTCGATCTCATCACGCAGGACCAGATCCTCGACACCTTCAACAAGATCACGGGCGTGTTTTTCCTCGTGATGATCGTGCTGTCGAGCGTCGGACTGCTCGTCGGCGGCATCGGCGTGATGGCGATCATGATGGTCTCAGTGACGAGCCGCACGCGGGAGATTGGCATCCGCAAGGCACTCGGTGCGACGCGCCGCGAGATCCTCTTCCAGTTCCTCGTGGAGGCGGCGACGCTGACGGGGTTCGGAGGCGTCATCGGCATTCTGGTTGGGCTCGCGTTCGGAAGGATCGTCACGCTGCTGATGAACATCGACGCGGGCGTCCCAGTCACCCTCACTCTGATTGCAGTGCTGGTGTCGGTAAGCATCGGGGTGATATTCGGCATGCTGCCGGCGCGGCGGGCAGCCGGACTCAATCCGATCGATGCACTTCGGTATGAGTAGCCAGACACACCCGCATTCAGTCGGACCGGAGTAAGTTTTCCCGCATGGCCACAGTGGATGTACTGGCGATAGCGTCCCACCCTGACGACATCGAATTGATCTGCGGGGGTACCCTCGTTCGCTCGCGCATGCTCGGTCGAACGACCGGCATCATCGATCTTACGAGGGGCGAGCTCGGAACGCGCGGCTCAGCGAAGTTACGCGCCGAGGAGGCGGGAAGGTCGGCGAAAGTTCTCGGCGTGGAAGTCCGTGAGAACCTCGGGCTCCCCGATGGCGGCGTTACCAACACTCCCGAGACACGGGCGAGGCTCGCGGTCGCCATTCGGAAGCTCGCGCCCACGATCGTGATCACGCATTCGCTGCAGGGCCGCCACCCGGATCACCACGTCGCCGCGCAGCTCGTTCGAGATGCGTGCTTCGTCGCCGGGCTCGCCAACGTCGAAAAGAAAGTATCCCCACACCGGCCGCGCAAAGTGTTGCACGCGCTGTCGTACCGTGAGGACTACCAGAAGCCCACTTTCGTCGTGGACATCAGCGACGCCTTCGAGAAGAAGCTGGAGGCAATTCGCTGCTACGCGTCACAGTTTGATGGCGCGACCAAGGCGGGCGAGCTGTACCCGAACGGCGAGCCACTCTACGATCTCATTCGGCACCACGCCGCGCACTACGGTGCCCTTATCCGCGCACGCTACGGCGAGCCCTTCTACACGCCGGAGACGATGCGCGTGGACGACGTGTCCACTCTCGAGGTGTCCGCGTTTTGAGCGACAGGCCTCCGCCGGGCCGGCCCGACACCGCTGTCCCGCACACCGGGAACGAGCTCAACTACTCCACCTATCTCGCGCTCGACGAGCTGCTTGGTCTTCAGCGCCCGCGTTCGGAGCCCGAGCACCCTGACGAGCTGCTGTTCATCGTCGTCCACCAGGCCAGCGAGCTGTGGTTCAAGCTCATCCTGCACGAGCTCGGTGGCCTCATCGTCCTGCTCGAAGCGAGCGACACGCTCGGCGCGCTGGGATCGGTGCGGCGCGTCAATGCGCTCGTGCGCATCGTCACCGGCCAGCTGTCGGCGCTGGAAACGCTGCCTCCGCAGCGCTTCGCGCAGTTTCGTGGATACCTCGGCACGTCGAGCGGATCGCAGAGTGTTCAATTCAGGGCAATCGAGGCGATGTCGGGCATGCGGGACGAGCATTTCCTCAAGGTCCTGAGCGGGCACGGACCGGTCGCGCCGCTCGTGCAGAAGGCACTCGACCGTCCGCCACTTCAGACGCTGTACGACAACCTCCTCCAGGCCCACGATGTCACACTGGAGCAGGTTTACACGGAAACGAACCAGCGGCCGCTGCAGATGCTGGCCGAGGGGCTGCTCGAGTACGAGCAGGGCTTTGCGATGTGGAGATTTCTGCACGTCCAGCTCGTCGAGCGGATCATCGGGCCGGATGTCGGTGGGACGGGCGGGACTCTGGGCGCGAAATACCTTCAGAAGACGGTTTCGCAGAAATTTTTCCCGAACCTGTGGGCGGTGCGGAGCAAGTTCTTTTCGGGCTGACGAGACGAGCAGCATCGCAACTGGAACGGCCAGGCTGCCCGCTCATTGGCCGTTAGGGCTTTTATCGGTACAACGCTAAATTCCGGTAATGCCGCTGAACGCCATCTACCTCGACCACGCCGCCACCACGCCCGTCCGCGAGGAGGTCTTCGAAGCAATGAAGCCCTTCTTCGGCCCGCGATTCGGCAATCCGTCGAGCACGCACCGATGGGGCCGCGAGGCACGCGCGGCGCTCGATGAAGCACGCGAGCGGGTCGGCCGCTGCCTCGGCGCGCGTGCGGATGAGATCTGCTTCACCTCCGGCGGCACCGAAGGCGACAACCTCGCCATCCTCGGCGCCTGGCGGGCGCTCAAGGCAAAGGGCAGAACGGCCGTCGTAACCACACCCATCGAGCACAAGGCGACGCTGGGCGCCGTTCATCAGGCCGTCCTCGAGGGCGCCGAGAGTCGGATGCTGGCGATGACCGCCGATGGCGTGGTTGACCCTGCTTCTTTCGATTCGCTCGTTGACGACAATGTTTCGGTTTGCACGGTGATGTGGGTCAACAACGAGATCGGCTCGATTCAGCCCCTGCCCGTGCTCGCCGCCAGGGCGAAGGAACGTGGCGCGCTCGTTCACACCGACGCCGTGCAGGCCTTCGGAAAGGTCGAGATCGACGCACGGACCCAGCAGTTCGACTTCCTCACCATCTCGGGTCACAAGTTTGGCGCGCCCAAGGGCATCGGCGCGCTTTTCATCCGCCGCGGGACCCCGCTCGAGCCACTGATGCACGGTGGTCACCAGGACCGTGGCCGCCGGCCAGGCACGGAGAACGTCGCTGCCGCCGTCGGCCTCGCGCTCGCTGCCGAGCTCGCACTCGCC
>JACCRL010000380.1 GCA_013813605.1 Gemmatimonadaceae bacterium | reverse complement strand
AATATGGGTGTTCTCCGTCTTGTCGAGCGGATTGAACAGAATGCGTTGAATTGCCCAGAGCATGTAGGCGGCGGCGAAGATCACCCCCGTCGCCGCGATCGTCGAAAGGACGGGATATGTTCGGAAGGACCCGACGAGAATCAGGAATTCTCCAACGAAGCCGTTGGTTCCCGGAAGCCCGATACTGCTCAGCGACACGAAGGTGAGGAGCGCCGCGAACATCGGGACGACGCGCGCTATTCCGCCGTAGGAGTCGATGAGCCGGGAATGCTTGCGCTCGTAGATCATGCCGATGAGAAGGAAGAGCGCACCGGTCGAGATGCCGTGGTTGATCATCACCATCAGCGCGCCCTGAACGCTCTGGAGCGTCAGCGCGAAGATGCCAAGCATCACGAACCCAAGGTGACTCACCGAGGAATACGCGACCAGCTTCTTGAAGTCCGGCTGCACCATTGCCACGAGCGCGCCGTAAACGTTTCCGATCACGGCGAGCACGAGGATAATCATGCGCACCGTCGGGTTCATCGCGGCGCCGGGGAAAAGCGGAAGCGCGAACCTGAGAAATCCGAACGTGCCCATCTTGAGCATGATCCCGGCGAGGATCACCGAGCCTGCCGTCGGCGCCTCGACATGCGCGTCCGGAAGCCAGGTGTGGAACGGGAACATCGGCACCTTGACGGCAAAGGCGAGAAAGAACGCCGAGAAGAGCCAGAGCGCGGCGCTGGAACTCAGCGCCGGCATCGCGAGAAGGTTGTCGTAGCTGAAGTTCGGCGGGCCGTTGGGGCCGCCGCCCTTGAGGCCGAGATAAATGATTGCCACGAGCATCAGCAGCGACGGCAACATCGTGTAAATGAAGAACTTGAGACTGGCGTAGATGCGGCGCTCACCACCCCAGATGCCGATGATGAAGTACATCGGCACCAGCATCACTTCCCACATCACGTAGAACAGGAAGAGATCGCGCGCCATGAAGACGCCGAGCATGCCGGTGGTGAGCACCAGCAGCAGCGCGTAGTAGCTCCGGACCTTCGTACGCACGCTCGTCCAGCTGCCGAGAATGGTAAGCGGCATGATGAAAGTGGTGAGCAGCACCATCATCAGCGCGATCCCATCCAAACCGAGCGTGAAGCGAACACCCCACGACGGAATCCAGGGCGCGTCCACCGCCGCCTGCCAGCCGGAGCTGGTCGCATCGAACGACCACCACAACCCGATCGAGACGATGAATTCGAGAAGGAAAACGTAGAAGGCGATCTGGCGGGCGCGCGGCTCCTCGACCGAGCCGTCGGCCTCGTTGTGCGCTTTTCCGCGGAGCGCGAGAATCACCGCCGCGCCGATCAGTGGAATCAGCAGCAGCGCCGGCAACACCCAGTTGTTGTATCCGATCGAGTCGAGAAATGCGGCCATGTTCAGATCACCGGAGCGTGAAGGCGCCAAGTACCGCGATCACGCCGACGACGACCGCCCAGGCGTAAATCCCCGTACTTCCCGTCTGAAGGCGCGAGCCTACCCAGCCGAATCCGCGGGCAACCGCCGCGCTGCCATTCACGAGAAACCCGTCGATGAGTCCGTTATCGACACCCTTCCAGAGCACGGTGCGCGAGATGGCGTACGTGGGATTCACGATCGCGCGGTCGTAACCCTCGTCGACGAAGTACTTGTTGAGCAGCACGCGCTCGAACCCTTCCTCCTGCCTCGCTTCACGCTTCGGCACCAGCCGCGCCGGCTTGAGGCGCGCAAAGGCGATCGCGATGCCGGCAATCGCAATGACTATTGCGGCACCGATGAGGATCTCTTCCAGCGTGACCGTTGGGTGATGACCACCGGCGGCGATGCGCGCGGTTGCACCTCCGACGACGGGCTCCAGCCAGTGGTGAAGACTCTCGCTCGGACCCAGCCCAAGCAGGTCGTTCGCAATCTTTGGAATGTTGAGCCAGCCACCGATCAGGCTGAGCACACCCAGCACGACGAGCGGTCCCGTCATTACCCACGGCGCTTCGTGCAGATAACCCTCTTCCGTGGCACCGGTACGGTTCGGACCGTGGAAGGTGTACAGCATCAGCCTCGTCATGTAGATCGCGGTGAGGAGCGCCGAGATCAGGCCAAGCGCGTAAATCGCGTAAAGCAGCGAGCTTCCGGGAATCCCAAGCCACGTCGCCGAAGCGAGGGTGGATCCCTGGGCGCGCGAAAAGGTCGCGCCAAGGATCTCGTCCTTGGAAAAGAATCCGGCAAAGGGCGGAATGCCCGAAATTGCCAGTGTTGCGATCCACATCAACACCCACGTGACGGGCATGAAGCGCCTGAGCCCGCCCATGTTGCGCATGTCCTGGGCATCATCGTGGCTGTGCGTTCGGTGATAAGCCACGTGCATCGCGTGGATCACCGAACCCGCGCCCAGAAACAACAGCGCCTTGAAGAACGCGTGCGTGACGAGGTGGAAAACGCCCGACACATAGGCGCCGACCCCGACGCCGATGAACATGTAACCGAGCTGCGACACCGTCGAGTAAGCGAGAACCTTCTTGATGTCCCACTGCTTGAGGCCGATTGTCGCCGCAAAAATCGCCGTGACAGCCCCCACGATCGCCACTGTGAGCGAGGCAACCGGCGAAAGCGAGAACAGCACGGCGCTGCGCGCGATCAGGTAAACGCCGGCTGTCACCATCGTCGCTGCGTGGATGAGCGCCGAGACGGGTGTCGGTCCAGCCATCGCGTCGGGAAGCCAGACGTAAAGCGGAATCTGCGCGCTCTTGCCCGCGCAGCCGAGGAACATGAACAGGCAAATCGCGGTGACGAGCGCGCCACCCGCCTGAAGCTCGGTGGCCTTTGCGTTGACGCCGGCAAAGTCGAGCACGCCGAGGTTCGCGAACAGCAGGAACATCGCGACAAGGAACCCGAAGTCGCCGATGCGGTTGACGATGAACGCCTTCTTGCCCGCGTCCGCGTTCGCCTTCTCGGAGAACCAGTAGCCGATCAGCAGGTACGAGCACAGCCCGACTCCCTCCCACCCGACGAACAGCACTGGGTAGTTGGCGCCGAGCACGAGCACGAGCATGAAGAACACGAACAGGTTGAGATAGGCGAAATACCTCGGATAGCCGGGGTCATCGCGCATGTAACCGATGCTGAAGATGTGAATCAGCGCGCCGACACCGGTGATGACCAGCACCATCACCATCGAGAGCTGGTCGAGCTGGAACGCAGCGTCGATCTGCAGGTCTCCCGCCGGCATCCAGCTGAAGTAGCGCTGGATGAACGGAGTCTCCATGTGCGCGCCCTTCATCGCGAAGAAGATCGACAGCGCGAGAAGGAAGGAGGCAACCAGGACGCCGGGTCCGATGATGCTCGTCAGCCCTGCCCAGCGATGCCGCTTTACCGCGTGATGATCGTCACCGACCGCACCCGCCTGCTCGGCGTGGGAAATCGCCGGCGCATCGGCCGCGGCGAGTGAATGCGGGTGGTGATGTGGTGCGTTCGGATCGGACGGGCCGAGCCGCGCAGAGTTTAGCGACAGCAGGCCGTTGGCGACGAATCCGGCCAGCGGCAGCACCGGCAGAAGCCAGAGCCATTCCGCTACAGTACCGGAGAGGGGGTGCGATGCGGCCTGTGCCGCCACTTGCTGAAGCAGCATCAACCCTTCAGCAGGTTGATGTCGCTCAGATTCACCGTCTGCCGGTGGCGGAAGATCGCGATGATGATCGCCAGTCCCACCGCCGCCTCGGCCGCCGAGACGGTCATCACGAACACGACGAACACCTGGCCGGTCGCGCCATAAAAGCGGGAAAATGCGACGAACGTCAGGTTGACGGCGGTCAGCATCAGCTCGACGCACATGAAGATGATGATCGCGTTCCGGTGAACGAGAACTCCGACCACGCCGATGGTGAACAGGACGGCAGAGATGGCGAGGGACTCAGCGAGCATTCGATTCCCTCCCCCGGCCCAGCACGACCGCGCCGGCGATCGCGACGAGCAACAGCACGCTCGTCAGCTCGAAGGCAAGCAGGTACTCGTTGAAAAGCGGCCGGGCAATGGTGCCGACGGCGTTGTACTTGGCGGCCTGAGTGACGCTGAAGTCGCGCGGCATCACCAGCGACTCCGGAAGCCGGGTGCGCGAGATGGTCATGACCATGCTCAGCAGCGCCAGCCCGACGAGGGCGGCAGCGATCTTCCACCATTTCCCGCGCGCGTCCGGAATCTCCGACGGATGCCCAAGGTTGAGCAGCATCACGACAAAGAGGAAGACGACCATGATCGCGCCCGCATAAACGAGCACCTGCATCGCCGCGATAAAGTCCGCGTCGAGCATCACGTAAAGCGCGGCAAGGGCGAACATCGTGTTCACGAGCCAGAGCGCCGCTGCGACAGGGCTCTTCCGCGTGACGAAGGCAAGCGCGGATGCGATGGCGATGACGCCAAAGAGGTAGAAATGGAAAACGTAGAACAGCGGGTAATGCTGGTCCATCACTCGCCCTTCGGGTCTTCGGGATCCCACATCTCGCAAACCGGGTGCGTCTGCACCATCAGCCGCTCGAGGTCGTACACGAAACCCTCGCGGCTGTACTCCGCGTTTTCGTAATGCCGGCCCATGTGAATCGCCTCCTCCGGGCAGACCTCCTGGCAGAAGCCGCAGAAGATGCAGCGGAACTCGTCGATCTCGAACACGAGCGGATAGCGGTTGCCCTCCTCGTCCTCGCCGGGCACGAGCTTGATGCAGTTGGCCGGACAGACCGTCGGACAGAGGCCGCAGGCGACGCACTTCGCCTTGCCGGTCTCGGTGGTCAGCATGCGGTGCGTTCCGCGCCACCGGGGTGAGATCGGTGACTTCTCCTCCGGATATTGGGTGGTCACCTTCTCGTCGAACAGGTGTCGGAATGTGAGCGCCATGCCCTTGAGCGTGGACCGTATGTAGCTCACTTCACTCACCGGCCGCTCGACGACCTTGACGGTGATAGCCATCAGCCTCTCCCTTCGGCGGCGAGCTGGGCCCGCCTCGTT
>JACCRL010000361.1 GCA_013813605.1 Gemmatimonadaceae bacterium | reverse complement strand
GTCGTGCTCGAGGAGTTCGGCGGCACCGTTCTCTCCAGCGAAGTGTCGGC
Organism: Gemmatimonadaceae bacterium; assembly: GCA_013813605.1. Lineage (GTDB taxonomy): Bacteria > Gemmatimonadota > Gemmatimonadetes > Gemmatimonadales > Gemmatimonadaceae > UBA4720. The sequence goes on along the minus strand of JACCRL010000361.1, from coordinate 4,530 downwards.
GAAGAAGGGAACGAACATCGACAAGCTGCTCGAGCAGATCCTCCTTCAGGCCGAGATTCTCGACCTCAAGGCGAACCCGAACCGCTCCGCAACCGGCGCCGTCATAGAAGCGCAGCTGGACCCAGGCAAGGGCGCTGTCGCGACGCTCCTCGTCAGTAACGGCACGCTCAAGGTCGGCGACGACTTCATCTGCGGCATGTATTCCGGCCGCGTGCGCGCTCTGCTCGACGAGCGCGGCAAGTCGGTCAAGCAGGCCGGCCCGGCGATTCCGGTCCAGATCCTCGGCATCGGCGGAGTGCCGATGGCGGGCGACCAGTTCCTCGTCGTCGAGGATGCCATGGAGTCGCGCGAGATCGCGCAGCGCCGCCAGCGTCTCGACCGCGAAGCGAAGAGCCGCCGCACCGCCAAGGGAGTCGTATCGCTCGAGGACTTCATGGCGCAGACGACGCCGGGCCTCAAGCGGACGCTCCGCATCGTGATCAAGGCCGACCAGGGCGGGCCGGCGGAAGCGCTCGCCGATGCGCTCTCGCACCTCTCACACGAGGAAGTCTCGGTGGACGTTATCCACCGCGGCGTCGGCTCGATCACCGAGAGCGACATCCTCCTCGCCCGTGCGTCGGGCGCAATCATCGTCGGCTTTCACGTGCGGCCCGACAACAACGCCCGCGCCGCCGCCGAGCGCGAAGGCGTCGACATCAAGCTGTACAAGATCATTTACGAGGCCGTCGAGGATGTGCGCGCGGCGCTCGAGGGTATGCTGCGTCCCGAGGAGCGCGAGGTCGTGCTCGGCGAGGCCGAGGTGCGCGAGCTGTTCAAGGTCCCGAAGCTCGGTGTCATCGCCGGCTGCTCCGTCCGGAGCGGCATCATTAATCGCCAGGCTCGCATCCGCGTCGTGCGCGACGGCAGCGAGATCTACGACGGCAACATCGCGTCACTGCGCCGCTTCAAGGACGATGTGAAGGAGGTCCGCGAGGGCTTCGAGTGCGGCATCGGCGTCGAGAACTTCAACGACGTCAAGGTCGGCGACGTGCTCGAGTGCTATCGCAAGGAGCAGATCGCCCGCACGCTCGCCTCGGCGGCTGGCGCTTCTGCGTAACACCCGCCGTGCCGACCGCGTCGCCGAGGCGGTACGCGTCGAGGTCGCGACCTTTCTCACCGATGCGGCAAAGGATCCGCGCATCGTTGGGTTCGTCACGGTCACGGGTGCGGAGGTGAGTCCCGACCTCCGCCACGCCAAGGTGTTCGTGAGCGTTCTCGGCAGCGACTCGGAGAAGCAGTCCACCTTTGCCGGGCTGGAGAGCGTCGCGTCACACCTTCGCTTCCGCGTCGCCCAGGCGCTGCGGCTGCGCGTCGCCCCGGAGATTCAGTTTCGCGAGGACGATACGATCGCGCGCGCCGCGCGCATCGAGTCCCTCCTCGCCGACGTAAAGCGCAGCGATGCAGCCATCAGGCCTGCCGGCGACGAAGCCACCGACTGAGTCCGTCGGCCTGGCTCCGGCCGGGGGACTTCTTCTCGTCGACAAGCCGGCCGGAATTACATCGCATGACGTCGTCCTGATCGCGCGGCGGGTTTACGGCGAGCGGAGCATCGGACACCTCGGAACGCTCGATCCATTCGCGACCGGGCTGCTCGTGCTGTTGTTGGGCCGCTCGACCCGGCTCGCCACCTTTCTCGATACAGAGCCCAAGACGTACGAGGCGGTGATCAGCTACGGCCGCGAGACGGAGACCGACGACGCAACGGGCGAAACGACGCGCGAAGCGGCGCCGCCTTCGGCGACAGCCGTGAAGACGGCCATCGCGCAGCTCACCGGGCCGATCTCGCAGCTTCCGCCGGCATACTCCGCGAAGAGCGTCGATGGAACGCGCGCCTACGATGCGGCAAGACGTGGCGAGCCGCTCGAGCTCACGGCTGTAGTGGTGACCGTTCACGAGTGGAATGTCCGCGAGATGCTGGAGCAATCGCTGACAGCGGAGATCGTGTGCAGCGGCGGCACCTACATCCGCGCCCTCGCGCGCGACCTCGGCCGCCTCTCCGCATCGGCAGCGCACCTGTCGGCCCTCCGGCGCACCGCGATCGGCAATTTCAACGTTCGTGATGCATACACACTCGATGCGCTCCGCGAAAACGCGCCCGCCCTGACACCGTTGAGGGTGGTAGCCGGTGACTGACATCGAAGTGCTCACCGGCGAGTCGGCTCTGCCGCCCCACGTTGACCGCACTGTGATGACGGTCGGGACGTTCGACGGCGTTCACCGCGGCCACTGCGACGTGATCGAGCGCCTCGTCGCGCGTGCGGCCGAGCGCGGCATGCCGAGCGTGCTCGTCACATTCGATCCGCATCCAATGGAGGTGGTGAACCCCGCCGCCGCCCCGCTCCTGCTCAGTACCCTCGACGAAAAGCTCGATGCGCTGTCCGGCACGGGCCTCGATTACGTCGCCGTGCTTCCGTTCACGCAGACGCTCTCGGAATATTCAGCGGAAGAGTTCGTCGAGCTCGTGCTCGCGCGCCGCTTTCGACTCCGAGAGCTGCTGATCGGCTATGACCACGGCTTCGGACGGCAGCGGGCTGGCAACGTCGGCGTGCTCCGGCGGCTCGGCAAGTCCGGCGGTTTCGATGTTCAGGTCGTGGACGCGGTGATGTCGGCGGAAGGGCAGTCGCTGTCGTCGTCGTGGATCAGGCGCGCAGTCGCTGGCGGAGATTTGTCGCGCGCGGCGGCAGCGCTGGGCAGGCCGTACGGCGTCAGCGGCACGGTATTGCCAGGCGAGCAGCGGGGACGGACGATGGGCTTCCCGACGCTCAACCTGGGGGCCCCGCCGCCTCGCAAGCTGCTTCCCCCCGAGGGTGTGTACGCGGTGCGTGTGCAGACGCCTGCCGGACCGAGCGGCGGGATGATGAACCTGGGGCCGCGGCCGACCTTTGGCGACGCGGCGACATCACTCGAGGTGCACCTGTTCGATACCGCCGGAGACTTCTACGGATCGCAGGTACGCGTTGATTTCGTCGCCAGGATCCGGGAGACCCGGAAATTCGAGTCGCCGGAGCAGCTCAGGAAGCAGCTGGAAAAGGACGAGCAGTCGGCGCGAAATGCGTTGACTGGCGCCGCGATTCCCGATAACCTTACAGGCTAGGCCGGAACTACCTATTTCCCTGCAGGAAGCATGTCACTGAAGGTCCGTCTTCTAATCATTTTCGGGCTCGCCGCCGCATCATTGTGGGCGCTCTTCCCGCGCACCGTCGTGGAGCGCGTGAAGCGGAACGGCGAGTTCGTCTACGACACAGTCAAGCGTGTCCCGCTGAAGAAGGGCCTCGACCTGCAGGGCGGCATGCACCTTTCGCTCGAGATCGACGAATCAAAGGGCTCGGTCGGTAACAAGACCGAAGCCATCGAGCGCGCGCTCAAAGTCGTGCGCACCCGCATTGACGAGTTCGGGGTCGCCGAGCCGCTGGTACAGAAGGCGGGCAACGACCGCATCATCGTCGAGCTGCCTGGCATCGACGATCCGCGGCGCGCTCAGGATGTAGTGCAGAAGTCGGCGTTTCTGGAGTTTCAGATTACGGATGAGACTCAGGCTCTCGAGAAAGCGCTGCCACGTCTCGACGCACTGCTGAAGGGAAGGGATGTCGGTGCTGCCGGAGTTGGCGCTGAACCCAAAAAGGATTCCATTGCGGGTGCGGCAGGTCTGCAGTCGCTGCTGACCGCGGATACATCGAAGAAGGCCGACAGCGCTAAAACCGACACTGCTGCCGCGCTTCTCACCGGCGGCGCCGGCGCTTTCTCCAGGCTCATTCAGCAGGGCCAGATGCCGGGCGAGTATTACGTCGCCCAGAAGGACGTCGACCTTCTCACCCGCTATCTCGCGCTGCCCGAAGTCGTCAACGTGCTGCCACCGGGGAAGGTCGTGCGCTGGAGCGGCGACACCGTCTCGCTCGGAAACAGCATCTATCGGGCGATATACGTTCTCGACGCCAAGCCGATCATCACCGGCGAGTTCCTCACCGATGCCAAGCCCAACAACTCCCCGCAGGACGGCAACATCGTGCAGTTCACGTTCAACAACGTGGGCGCGCGCCGATTCCGCAACGAGACTTCGCGCCATGTCCAGGATTACATGGCGATCGTGCTCGACCAGCGGGTGATGGGAAGGCCGCCCGTGATCCAGAGTGCCATCGGATCGAGCGGTCAGATCACAATGGGCGGGAAGGACCTCCAGGCAGCGCAGGATCTCGCGCTGGTGCTCCGCGCGGGCTCGCTGCCCGTCCCGCTCAAGGTCGCGGAAGTGCGGCAGATCGGAGCGAGCCTTGGCCAGGATTCCATCCAGAAGGGAATCACCGCCGGGCTCATCGCCATCGCACTCGTCGTCTTCATCATGATCGGCTACTACCGCTTTGCCGGAGTGCTCGCCGTCGCTGGACTGGCTCTCTACATCCTTTACACGCTTGCCGCACTTGCTGGATTCGGTGCCGTGCTGACGCTGCCGGGCCTTGCCGGGTTCATCCTCTCCATCGGCATCGCGGTGGATGCGAA
>JACCRL010000359.1 GCA_013813605.1 Gemmatimonadaceae bacterium | reverse complement strand
GTGCAGGCTGGCTTCATGCCGGTGGTTGCACTCGGCTTCTCCGTTGCGCCCGTTGCAGGCCAGAACTTCGGGGCTGGCCACGCGCAGCGGGTGAAGGACACTTTCAGAGGTGCGGCGATGATGGCCGCGGGGGTGATGTTCCTGTTCGCGATCCTGTGCCATATCGCGCCCGGGGCACTCATCTCCGTCTTCTCGAATGACCGCGAGGCGGTCGCCGTCGGCGAGGAGTATCTGCGTATCGTGTCGTGGAACTACGTTGCATCCGGGCTCATCTTCGTTGCGTCGAGCATGTTCCAGGCGATGGGCAACACGATCCCGTCCCTGGTCACATCCGGCGTACGAATCGCGATCGTCGCCATTCCTTCCATCATGCTGTCGCGAATGCAGGGATTTCAGCTGCACTGGATCTGGTACCTGTCGGTGGGTGCCGTGCTCGTACAGCTGACGCTGAGCATGCTGCTGCTACGACGCGAGTTCGGGCGGAGACTACAGTTCCAGCCACTGAGCGGGTGAGCGCGCGCGGCGGAACAGCTTGTTGGGCGGTAGAATAGATTCTTCGAGCGGTTGACCCAGGAAAAGGACTACTGGCTGATGATGCGTTCCTGCTTTGCCACGGCGTTCGCGGTGACGGTTTGCGCTGGCCCCCTCTCGTCGCAGGCTTCCCCGGTTCCATACGCCATCGCCCAGCCACCGCTCCAGGAGCGGGCCGCAATCGACAGCGCCAGGGCTATCCTGCTGGACGGCATGCGCCGCTCCGGTATCCCGGGCGCGGCGGTGACAGTAGTGAGAGACGGACGCGTAGTCTGGAGCGAAGGTTTCGGACTCGCGGACGCCGAGAACCGCGTCCCCGCCACCACGCTCACGAGGTTCCGGATCGGGAGCGTTTCCAAGCCGCTTGCTACGGCGGCGCTCGGTATCCTGATCGAGGAGGGGAGGCTGGACCTCGACGCGCCGGTGCAACGGTACGTTCCTTCCTTCCCGGCAAAACGTTACCCGTTCACGGTCCGCCAGCTGGCGGGACACCTTGCGGGCATTCGCCACTACGGGAACGATGAAGAATTCCTGAGCATGAAGCATTATGGGAGCGTCTCGGACGCGCTAAGCATCTTCAGAAACGACTCGCTGCAGTTTCGTCCCGGGGAGCAGTTCGGCTATTCGACTTTCGGGTACGTACTCCTCAGCGCGGTGATTGAGAGCGCAGCAGGCGAGCCCTTCGTCAGCTTCGTGCGTCGTCGTGTCATCGACCCGATCGGCATGCGCCACACCGTGGCTGAGTATCCGGACTCGATCATCCCCTACCGGGCGCGCTTCTACTCGCGGAAAGATTCCCTCAGTGCCATCCACAACGCTCCCTTCGTGGACAACAGCAACAAGTGGGCGGGAGGCGGTTATCTGTCCACCACCGAGGACCTGGCGTTGTTTGGGCAGAGCATGTCCACCGCCGGATTGTTGAAGCGGGGGACGATGGACGTTCTGTGGACGTCGATGCGGACAGCTGATGGCAAGCCAACCAATTATGGAGTCGGCTGGAGCGTCAATACTGACTCGTCGGGACGGCGAATGATTTCGCACAGCGGTGGCTCGGTCGGCGGCACAGCCCTCCTGTTTATCTTTCCGGAGGAACGGCTCGTGTTTGCGTTTCTGTTCAACAGCGATCAGCGGCAGCCACAACTTCGGCGCGCGATGAGCTTCTTCCTGCGCAAGCCAGCATGAGGATTCATGGAAAGGAAAATCGCGCTCATCGCCGGAGCCAGCCGCGGTCTTGGCGCTAAGGCACGTCCATCTTTCGCAGCCGGCGGATGGAGAGCAGGAGAAAACCCCCGATCACAAGCGTAATCACGACGAGCGCGGCAGCCATGCTCAGATGGTCGCCCGTCGCGAAGCGGCGCTCGTCCAGCCCGTGCATCAGCGCGATGGCGTAGTGGCGGATGCTCAGCAGCCGAACGCCCGAGACGAACCCTGAAAGGAGTCCTTCCCAGAGCACGATGTAGAGTAGGCCGAGGCCGATCGCCTGGCTGCTCACGAGCCCGAGCCAGACGAACAGTGAAGCATACATTGCCACCGCTGCGATGGCCGAGACCGTAAGGG
>JACCRL010000350.1 GCA_013813605.1 Gemmatimonadaceae bacterium | reverse complement strand
GGCGTGACGTCGCCGACGACAATGAGTGTCGAGTTGTTGGGCCGGAAGTTCACGCCGTAGTACGACCGCAGATCACCGACGGAGAGCGATGTCACAGATGCTTCGGTACCGAGCGACGGAGCTCCGTACGGATGCCCTGCCCCATAAATGATGGCGGGGAAGGCGATGTCTGCGATCGCCGGTCCCTGGTCCCGCAGCTGAAGGAGCTCGGTGAGTCTGTTCTTCCGGATGCGCTCGAACTCGTTATCCGGAAATGAGGGACGGAGAGCGACATCGGCAAACAGCGCCAGCGCGCTGTCGAGCTGCGCGGTCGGCGTGTGTAGCGACAGGGTGCTCGATTCCCAGCTGTTGGTGGAAGAGAGGTTGATGCCGAGGAACGCGATCTGGTCGGCGATCTCCAGACTCTTCCGCGTCGTCGTGCCTTCGCGAAGCATCTGGGCCGTGAGATTGGCTACTCCCATCTTCGATGCGGGATCGGCGGTGTTGCCGCTTCCTACCAGCAGCACGAAATCAGCGACGGGCAGCTCGTGGTGCTCGACGATCATGAGCTTGAGGCCGTTCGCCAGCTCGCGCGTGACGATCGGCGGGAGCGAGACTTTCTTCGGCGGACCGAGCACTGGCTGCTTCGACCGGTCGAAGGTGACCTGCGCGCCGGCGGTCGCGTGAGCGCCGAGCAGAATTGCCGCGCCCAGCGCGCCCATCTTCAATGCGGACTTCATCGGCCACCCTCACTTGCGGTAAGCATCAACTCTCTTTTCCCCTCGGGAACGACGGTCAGAACGATTTTCGGGCGACCCAGGTACGTTCGTGCCACTCGCTGTACGTCGGCGGCCGTCACCTGGTCGTAGCGGGCGGCATCCTTCTGCACGTAATCAGGGGTGCCGGCGAAATAGTTGTAGAAGTTGAGGATGTCGGCCTTCCCCAGGACGCTCGCGAGACGGTTGAGAAAGCTGGCACGGAAGGAGTTCTGCGCCCTGACCAGCTCACGCGAGGTGATTCCTCCACTGATGACGCCGGCAATCTCGGCTCGCACCAGCTTGTCGATGTCGGCGACCTTCTGGCCCGGCTTCGGCGTGACGTCGATCTGGAACTTGCCATCGAGCCGCCCGCTTTCCTGGCTCGCGCGCACTGCCTGCGCCACCTGCAGGTCGTACACCAGCTTCTTGTAGAGCCGCGAATTCTTGTCGTTGGCGATGACCTGCGCGAGGATGTCGAGCGCGGCGTCGTCCTTCGCGAATGCCTTGACCGAGTGCCACGTGTAGAACACGCGCGGGAGCTGCACCTTGTCTTCGAGCACGATGAACTTGTCGCGCGGGATGACTACCGCCGGTACGGTCGTCCTTCTCTTCACCGCCGGGCCGCGCGGGATACCGCCGAAGTATTTCGCGACCAGCTGCTTTACCGTGTTCGGATCGAAGTCGCCGGCGATTGCGAGCGTCGCGTTGTTGGGCGCGTAGTAGGTGCGGAAAAAGTTCTTCGTATCCTCGACCGAAGCGGCGCTCAGGTCGGCCATCGATCCGATGACGGGCCACGAATACGGGTGGTCCTTTGGGTAGAGAGCGGCGAGAATCGTCTCGTCGGCCCTGCCGTACGGCTGATTGTCCACTCCCTGGCGGCGCTCGTTCTTTACGACGTCGCGCTGGAGGTCGACCTTGGGCAGGTCCATCGTCGGCAGGAGGAATCCCATCCTGTCGGCGTCGAGCCACAGTGCGAGCTCGAGCGCATTGGAGGGGAGAGTCTCGTAATAATTGGTCCGGTCTTCGGTGGTCGAGCCGTTGTTGTTGGCACCGACGGCCTCGAGCCACTTGTCGAACATCCCCACCGGCACATTCTGGGATCCCATGAACATGATGTGCTCGAAGAGGTGCGCGAATCCGGTGCGTCCCGGCTGCTCATCTCCCGAGCCCACGTGGTACCAGGTGTTGACGGCAACGACCGGAGTCGAATGGTCTTCGTGCAGGATCACCTGTAGCCCGTTGGGCAGCGTGTACTTCTCGTACGCGATGCGGGGAGTCGCCTGGGAGTGGCCCGCGGCCGGGACGAACGCGCCCGCCATTAAGTAGCAGATCGTGACTAATAAATGTTTCGTCTTCACAGCTTCCTCTCGAAAAAGAACGCCAGCGGGGCTTTCACCGATTCTCCAAAGATATGTCGCCACCGCGCCTCACGGTTCGGCGAGATGGGGCTCGTGCGCGTCGGGGACGTGTAGGGCGTGAATCCGAATCTTCTCGCCAGGATACGGAGCCGCAGCATGTGAAACGGGTCGCTGACGAGCAGTGCGGTGTGCAGCCCGCGCGCCTCGAGCAGTCCGGCAACTGCGCGCATCGACTCGCTCGTTGTCCTCCCTTCGTTCTCAACCAGGATCGCCGTGTCCGGAACGCCTCGCTTCTTCGCGTACGCCCGACCGACCGCCGCCTCACTGGTCGTGTCGCCGCGGCCGGTACCCCCGGTAAGAATCAGCAGCGTTGCGAGCTCGCGGTTCCAGAGCGCCAGCGAATGATCCAGTCGAGCCTTGAGGACGGGCGATGGCCTGCCCGCATACTGGGCGGCACCGAGGACGACGATCGCGTGCGCCTTGCGAGCTTCATCCCGCGAGCTCCAGTGGAGCACCGACGCCGCGGAAATCACCCACATCGCCAGCACCGTGAGAACAGCGATGCCGATGATCCGGCGTATGATCAGGAGGGCCCGCCACATTCCTCAAGCTACGCTAGAAAACACCCCGCGTGTTAGGCTCCGGACACTCTACGGCGTAGCCCCTTGCTCTCAACGCAGTCCTGAATTCGTCCTGAACTTCCGGCTCGCCGTGCACGAGCCACACCGGCCCCAGCTTCGGGGATTTTTCCTTCACGCGTCCAAGCCAGGATGTCATCTCGTTGCGGTCGGCGTGCGCGCTGTACCCGTTGATGATGACTACCTTGGCGCGGAGCGGGACTTCCTCTCCAAAGATCTTGAGCACCGGCTGCCGCTCCACCACCCTGCGCCCCAGCGTGTGCTCGGCCTGGAATCCGACCACGAGGATCGTGTTGCGCGGATCACTCGCTCCCTGCATCAGGTGGTGAAGGATGCGGCCGTTCTCCATCATGCCCGACGCGGCGATGATGACCATCGGCCCGCGCGCCTTGCTCAACGCCTTCGAGTCCTCCACATCGCGCGTGAACTGCATGAGATCGAACCTGAAGAGCTCCTTTACCTTCTCGACCATCTGCTCCGACTGGTCGAAGATCTCCGGATGCATCTCGAAAACCGTCGTCGTGTCGATCGCCAGCGGGCTGTCCAGATAAATCGGAATTGACGGGATTGCTTTCTCCCGAACCAGGGAGTGGATGTTGTAGATCATCTCCTGGGTCCGGCCAACGGCGAACGCCGGAATCAGGACCCGTCCGCCGCGTGCCGCTGTTTCGCGAATCGCCTGGGCGAGCTCGGCTTTTGCCCCTTCGACCGATTCGTGGTCGCGGTTCCCATACGTGGATTCCATGATCAGCGCGTCAGCACCTTCGGGAGGCACCGGATCCCTGATGATCGCGAGGCCGCTGCGGCCGATATCGCCGGAAAATACCAGCCGCTTCGTGACACCACTCTCGGTGCAATCGAGAATGACCGATGCCGAGCCAAGGATATGGCCGGCATCGACATACGTGGCGCGGACGCCGGGCACGACATCGAACGGCTTGTTATACGGCATTCCGATCATCAGCTCCATCGTCCGCACGGCGTGCCGCATCCCATAGAGCGGCTCTACGAACTCCTTGTTTCTCTTGGCGAGGAAAAGCGCGTCCTTCTCCTGGATGTGCGCTGAGTCGGCGAGCATGATCGCGCAGAGATCGCGGGTTGCGTTCGTGGCGAAGATCGTCTTGCCGTAGCCTTCGGCGACGAGATAGGGGAGACGCCCGGAGTGGTCGATGTGGGCGTGCGACAGGACGACGGCGTCGATTTCCGCGATCGGCAGCGGCAGCCTCCGGTTCTTCTCCGCGGACTCAGCCCGCTTTCCCTGAAACATGCCGCAGTCGAGCGCGACGGTGTGGCCATTCACGTGGAGAAGGTGGCACGACCCGGTTACCTCGCGCGCCGCGCCCGCGAATGTTATCTCCAACCGGCTAGCCTTCGGCCAGGGCGTCGCGCTGGAACAGGATGGTAAGCCGCTGCTCGTCCTGCGACATGAGGGCGGGCTCCCACCCTCCCCTGCTCCGCTCGTTGAGCAGGTCCGTGAGCGTGTCTTCGTCCTCGCGCGTATGGCGGGTTAGCTTCACCACCACAGCCTGGTATTCTTTCATCGGTCGCCGGAGACGGAATGATAGAGCATGTAAAGGAATTTCCCTGCCTGACTATTATCCGGCATCCTCTTGTCCAGCACAAGCTGACCATCCTGCGCGATCAGCGCACCGAGACCAAGCATTTCAAGGAGCTTGTGGACGAGATCGCGATGCTGATGGCTTACGAGGCCACCTGCGAGCTGGCGCTCGAGGAGCGCGATGTGGACACGCCCCTCGAGAGGACTTCCGGGTGGCATATCAGTGGCAAGAAGCTGACGCTCGTGCCGATACTCCGCGCCGGACTAGGAATGGTGGAAGGAATTCTGCGCCTCGTTCCTTCGGCCCGGGTCGGGCACATCGGACTCTACCGCGATCACGACACCCTCAAGCCGGTCGACTACTACTTCAAGGTGCCGGGCGATCCCGGCGAGCGGGATTTCTTTCTCCTCGACCCGATGCTGGCAACGGGAGGCAGCGCTTCCGCCGCGGTCTCTTCGCTCAAGCGCGCCGGGGCAACGCGGATCCGCTTCCTGTGCGTCGTCGCCGCTCCCGAGGGCGTAAGGACGCTGAGCGAGGCGCATCCCGACGTCCAGATCTACTGCGCGGCACTCGACCGGGAGCTCAACAGCCAGGGCTACATACTTCCGGGACTTGGGGATGCGGGCGACCGCCTCTTTGGAACCCGCTGACTCCCGGCCAGACGACTTCGTCGCCTGCTGCGCACAGGCCAGCGAAGATCCAACACCGTGAAATTCTGCCTTTTCTCTCTCTTCGGTGAAAAGTCAAGAGAGGAATACTATCGTTCCGGCAAAATCTTTTTTTGTTACGATCAGATGCGAGGAGATCGGTCTTGTTGAGAGTTTGAGGCAATTGTATCTTCTCGCATCGCAAAAACGCGCGACACGTTTTTCACCCCGCGAACTGGTCGTTGATGCTCATCAACCTGCTGC
>JACCRL010000319.1 GCA_013813605.1 Gemmatimonadaceae bacterium | reverse complement strand
CTTGCCGATGACGAGCACCGCGAGGATCGTCAGCACCGGCGGGAGGTCGAGCTTCTTCGACATCACCAGCGGCGCGATGAGATTGCCTTCGATGAGGTGGATGATCACGCCGAGCGCAATGACGTAGATCGCCCGCGTACCGCCCCCGGGACCGCCGAGCACGAACAGCGCCGGCAGGACCGTCGAGACCAGCGTGCCGAAAAACGGCACGATGGCCACCAGGCCGGTGAACACTCCGAACGTCAGCCAGTAGGGCACGTCCAGCAGGTAAAGTCCGATCGCGGTGAGAATCGCGAGAACGGTCATCGCCAGCAGCTGTCCCACGATGTACGCGCGGAGAACATCGCCGAGGTCGCGAAGCACGTCGCGGATCAGGTCGCGATGAATCGGCGGGAAGAGAGCGATCAGCCACTCACGGTAAATGCCGGGCTGGAGCGCCAGGTAGATGGCCATCACGCCGACGGCGAACACGTTGATCATCACGTGCACCATCGAGAACACTTTCGGCACAAGCGAGCCCATCTGTCCTGACACTTGTACGTACACTGCGTGCAACAGCGTGTTGTCGCCGGGCTTCCACATCTCGCGCAACGCCGGGAACCGGGCGACGAATCCGTCGATTCCCTTCTCCCAATCGGCAATGTACTTCGGCAGGACGACGAAGAGCTGCTGCGTCTGCTCCACGACCGGCGGAATCAGCAGCCACCCCAGGCCGATGAGCGCAGCCAGGGAGAACAAGACGGCAAGCGCAAACGCAAGCTTGCGCGAGAGACGCCCCTTTTCCTCGAGAAAGTCAGTCACCGACCCGAGGTACAGCGAGATGATTATGGCAACGAACAGGAGGAGAAAGACATCGATTGTCGACCCCAGCATCCACAACAGCAGAATGGTGAGAACAATCCCCGTGAGAATCGGGGCAAGCTTGAATCGCGGAGCAACCCCGACGTCCCCTCTCACTGCGCTTTCTTCCCTTCCGGAACCTGCCGGATTTCCGCGGCGTCTTCAGCCGCCCCAGCTCCCGAGCCAAGCGCCTTGCTCGGCACCTGAGCGCCCGCGCCGACCATGCCCATCTTCTGCTTGAGAGCGATGAGCTGCATCTCGGCGGTGGCCGAGCCTGAGCCCGACTCGAGACGCTTGAAGTCGTTGGCCAGCTTATCGCCCGAAAACTCCTCGTCGATCTCCGCACTCGCCTTCACGCGCCTCTCGTTGCTCTCGATCTTCTCCTCCATCCGCGCAAACGCCTCGAACGCGGATTTCTCGGAGATGTGCGACATCGTCTCGTTGATGCGGCGCTGCGCATCGGCGCGGCGCTGCTTGGCGAGCAGGAGGTTCTTTTTCCGGTTCGCTTCTTCGATGTTGTCGTTGAGGGTGCGGAGCGATTCCTTGAGACGGTCCGTCTCCTGCTTGTGCGCCGCCCAGGTGAGGTTGAGCTGCTCGCCACGCGAGATGTGCTCAGTACGGCGCATCAGCGCCTGCTTGGCGAGCTCGTCCTGGTTCTGCTGCACCGCCAGCATCGCTCTCCGCTCCCAGTCTTCCGCTTCCTTCAGCTCCTGCCTGGTCTGGTCCTGGAGACGCTTCTCGTCGGCGATCGCGGCGGCAACCTGCTGCTTCGCCTTCACGAGCTGTGAGCGCATGTCGAGAATGATCTGGTTAAGCATCTTCTCGGGCTGCTCGAACTCGCCGATTGCCGCGTTCATGTTGGCGCGGAACAACATCGCTATACGGTCGAAGATATTCATCGTATTGGTGCCTCTGATTGTAGCCTGCTCAGAGGCGAAGATACTGCTTTCGCCTCTCTCTCACTAGATAACCGACTGTCGCCCCGGCAGTCAGGCATCAGAGCGCTTGATCTGGTAAAGCCGTTCCTTTGCCAGCTTCCGCCCCGTTGGCGTCGCCGCCAACCCGCCGCCCGCTGTCTCGCGATACCGGACGTCCATCTCACGACCGATCTCGCCCATCACGTCTATCACCTCGTCAACCGGAATCGCGAAGGTGATTCCTGCCAGCGCCATTTCGATCCCGGCCAGAGCTATCGCCGAGCCAGTTGCATTGCGAAAGACGCAGGGCAGCTCCACGAGACCGCCCAGCGGATCGCACACCAATCCCAGCGTTCCCTGCATCGTCAGCGCCACAGCGTGCCCGACCTGCGACGGAGTCCCGCCCAGCATTTCGGTCGCTGCACCAGCCGCCATGCCCGCCGCCGCCCCCGTTTCCGCCTGGCATCCGCCTTCCGCGCCCGACAGCGAGGCGCGCTCGGCCACAACCGCCCCGATCAGTCCGGCCGTCGCCAGACCGTCAACAACCTTTTCATCCGATACCCCGCGCGCCTTGGCGAGGCCAGTCAGAATCGCCGGCAGAACTCCCGCTCCACCGGCCGTCGGCGCCGCCACTATCACGCCCATCGCTGCATTCACTTCTTGCACCGCCAGCGCGCGAATGAGGACATCCCGGAACGGAGTTTCGGCCAGCGGTCCCGCAGTGCTCGACCGAAGCTTCGCCGCGTCTCCCCCAACGAGTCCCGACGCCGAGCGCAGGTCGCCAGTCGTTCCCTGGTCAATCGCGCTCCGCATGACAACCAGCGCACGCATCAGCACCGCGCGAATTTCCGCCGGCGTGCGGCCGTTGTCGCGCGCCTCCGCGGCCAGCGCCACTTCGGCGAGCGACGTTCCCTGCGATTCCGCATCGCGAATTGCGTCGGCCAGCGCCTTGTACACTAGCCGCCGCTCACTTTGTCCAGCCTTCGCGTCCAGCGAACCCAGTCCAGCGCCTTCAATTCCCGACCGGCGGCGCGGTCGGGCGACTCGTCGCACTCGATGACCATGAACGCGTCGCCACCCTTTTCCTTTCTCGTCAGCTTGAGCGTCGCGATGTTGATGTCGTGCTCCGCGAGTATGCCCGTAATCCGCGCGATCGATCCCTTCCTGTCTTCGGCTACGAGTACAATCGTGTGAAAGTTTCCGGTCACCTCGACCGGGTAGCCGTCAATCTCCTGAACGAGGATCCGGCCCGCCCCGAGCGACGATCCCAGCATTGTCGCCGAATTGCCGTCGAGCTCGACGGAGATGCGTACCGTATTCGGGTGCGCCGCGTCTGCGATCGTTGTCTTCTCGAACCGGTAGCTGAGCCCCTCCCGCTCGGCGATCTGGAGGGCTTCCCGGATCCTCTCGTCGTCGGGACGGAAGCCGAGCAGTCCGGCGACGAGCGCCTTGTCGGTGCCATGTCCCTCGCCGGTGCGCGCGAACGATCCGTGCAGCTGCAGCAGTCCCGATTGGGGCGTCCCGCCAGCCAGCGCGCGCGCGAGCAGACCGAGACGGCAGGCGCCGGCGGTGTGAGACGACGAAGGGCCAACCATGACCGGCCCGATGATGTCGAGCAGTGAAACCATTGGTTCAGGCGTCAGTTCGAGGTGGACAACGTTCGCATTATCAAGATAAGCCAGTCATCGGGGCAGCGGCTCCCGCATCCTCATCCCGCCACCGTCCACCACGGACCCGTTGGCCGCCAGGACGCCAAACGTACGATCCGTCGCGCTGAGGACGGGCGCACGTACCATCCAACTATCCACGATCCACGCCCCGGACGGAACGCGGCGGAACTGCGTCGATCCTCCGGGCGAGAACCGGTCGAGCACACCCGCGTTCACGAAGCGAAATACCAGTTCGCGCAGCTCGGCCGTGCCCTCGTCCACCCAGAGGACGCCGGCGATGTCGGCGACGGGACGGCCACTCACGGGTTTGAAGTCGATGCCCACCTCACCAGAGCGTTTTCGATCGCGCACGATGCGGAAGCAATGCGTTTCCGCGAAGTGGTCCGAGAGCAGGACTGCTTCGTCCGGACCGTAGTACGTCCAACCCGCGCGCGCGTCACCGCGCACGTAGCCCTGGGCTGCAAGGACGCCGGGGTCCACCATTCCGAATGGCTTGCCGCGCACCGGGTGAAAAGTGGTGTCGCTGGAAACCACGGCCCCTGTCTTCGCCAGCTGGGTGCGATAGACGAACGCTTCGGCGACGCCGGCCAGATCACGCGCGCTCAGCTGACTGGTGCGCAGGGCTTTTGCAATCTCATCCCACAGAACGGAAAACTGACGCTCGTTCCGATCGATTGCACCGCACTTCGACCTCGACGTCACCGTCACCGTTCGGAGCGCAACGCGCGCGCTCTCGACACGCAGTACGATGTCGTTTGTGCGTGGAAGAAGAACACCTGGTGAGACGAACGGGAGGAAACCAATGCGGCGCACTCTGATCACGTATGATCCCGGTGGCGCGCGGAACAGCCGCGACCCGTCCCCGTCGCTCACGCCCTCGGCCACGACGCGGTGAGCTGAATCGAGAAGTGCAACGAGCGCCCCCGACAGGCGCGTGCCATCGGAGGATTCCAATCGAACGCGCACTTCCACGTCGCGTGACTGTGCGGCGAGCGCGGCGGGTTGGAACAGTCCGGCGATCGAAGCTGCGAGTATCAGAGCGAATCGGTGCCGCATGTTCCCCTCCGCGATCAGCCGATCGCGAGAATTACAACGCCAGCTTATCCTGCCTTTCGCTTCAGCCGCTTCCCCAGCATGGTGCGGAGATACTGCCCCGTATACGAAGTCTTTACCGCCGCGACATCCTCGGGCGTACCCGCCGCAATGATATCGCCGCCGCGCAAACCGCCCTCCGGTCCC
The DNA here is from genome assembly GCA_013813605.1 of Gemmatimonadaceae bacterium. Lineage (GTDB taxonomy): Bacteria > Gemmatimonadota > Gemmatimonadetes > Gemmatimonadales > Gemmatimonadaceae > UBA4720. The sequence goes on along the minus strand of JACCRL010000319.1, from coordinate 2,978 downwards.
AGATCGACGATCCAGTCAGCGGTCTTGATGACGTCGAGATTATGCTCGATGACGAGCACAGTGTTACCACGGTCAACGAGCCGGTGCAGCACCTCGAGCAGCATGCGCACGTCCTCGAAGTGAAGGCCGGTCGTCGGCTCGTCGAGGATGTAAAAGGTACGGCCGGTATCGCGCTTCGATAGCTCTGAGGCGAGCTTCACGCGTTGCGCTTCGCCGCCCGAGAGTGTGGTCGCGCTCTGGCCGAGATGTACGTATCCAAGTCCGACATCGGTCAGCGTCTGCAGCTTCTGCCGCACACGCGGCTGATTCTCGAAGAATGCCAGCGCATCCTCGACCGTCTGATCGAGCACGTCAGCGATGCTGAGCCCGCGGAACCGCACCTCCAGCGTCTCTCTATTGTAGCGCTTGCCCTTGCAGACATCGCACGGGACGTAGACATCGGGCAGGAAGTGCATCTCGATCTTCACGAGACCATCGCCTTCGCACGCCTCGCAGCGCCCGCCCTTTACGTTGAACGAGAACCGACCCGGACCATACCCCCGGATCTTCGCCTCCGGAAGCTCGGCGAACAGCTCGCGGATTGGAGTGAAAAGCCCGGTGTAGGTCGCCGGGTTCGAGCGGGGAGTGCGGCCGATCGGGCTCTGGTCGATGTCGATCACCTTGTCGAGGTGCTCGAAGCCGGTGATGCGCTTGTGCTTGCCGGGGATAAGGCGCGCCCGGTAGAAGTGGCGCGCCATCGCCTTGTGCAGGATGTCTTCGATGAGCGTCGATTTTCCGGATCCCGATACTCCGGTGACGGCGACGAACAGTCCGAGCGGGATCATGACGTCGAGGTCGCGCAGATTGTGCTCGCGCGCGCCCTCGATGCGGATCGCGCGGGTCGGCTCGGCGCGCCTGCGCGCCACCGGGATGGGTATCTCCAGATCGCCGCGCAGGTAGCGGCCGGTAATTGAGTCGGGATGATCGCGAACCTGCGCGACGGTACCCTCGGCGATGACGAGCCCGCCGTGCTTGCCGGCTCCCGGCCCGAGATCGATGAGGTGATCCGCGGCCGTCATCGTCTCCTCGTCGTGCTCGACGACGATGACGGTGTTGCCGAGATCGCGCAGCTGGCGCAGCGTGGCAAGAAGCCGGGCATTGTCGCGCTGATGCAGCCCGATCGATGGCTCGTCGAGGATGTACAGAACCCCGACGAGACGCGAGCCGATTTGCGTCGCGAGCCGGATGCGCTGCGCTTCGCCACCCGACAGTGATTCAGCGGATCTGCCGAGCGTGAGATACTCGAGCCCGACGTCGTTCAGGAAGCGCAGCCGTTCGCGCACTTCCTTGAGGATCGGGCCGGCAATCTCGACGTCTACGCCGGCCCTGGCACCGCTGCGGAGCGGGACGGATTCAAAAAATGCCAGCGCGTCGGTGATCGACAGCTGCACGACGTCGCCGATGTTCTGCCCATGGAGCGTAACGGCGAGCGACTCCGGCTTGAGACGGCGGCCACCGCAGCTGGTGCAGTTTGACGGGATCATGAATTCGTCGAGCGCGAGGCGCACGGAATCGGAGTCGGTGTCGTCGTAGCGCCGCTGGATGTTGCGGAGAATTCCTTCCCAGTTCGTTCCCGATGTGTCGACGCGGCGGCCGCCCTTGCCGGTGGTGCCGTAGAGCAGCTTGTCGCGCACCTCGGCGCTCAGCTTTCCCCACGGCGCGTTGAGGTTGAACGCGAACTGCTTTGCCAGACCGGGGAGGATGACCTTCTTGAGATAGCCGTCCGGTTCGCCCCAAGGCAGCACCACGCCTTCGAGGATGCTGATGCTGGCGTCGCCGAGCACGAGCTCTTCGCTTACTTCGCGGCGGGTTCCGAGTCCGCCGCACGACACGCACGCGCCGAACGGCGAATTGAAGGAGAAGTGGCGCGGCTCGAGCTCGGGCAGCGAAATGCCGCAGACGGGGCAGCCATACTTCTCAGAGAACAGATGGACGCTGCGGTCGTCTTGCCGGTGAACTTCGATCAGTCCCTCGGCGAGCTTGAGCGCGGTTTCCACCGAATCGTTGAGACGGCCGCGGTCTTCCTCGCGCACTACGAGCCGGTCGACGATTACGGAGATGTTGTGATTCATGCGCCGGTTGAGCTTGGGCGGGTCGGCGATCTCAATCAGGTCGCCGTCGACATACGCGCGCACGAATCCCTGCTTTCTCGCCGCTTCGAACAGCTCGCGGAACTCACCCTTCCTCCCGCGCACGAGGGGCGCGAGAATCTCGATCTTGCTGCCTTCGGGCCAGCCGAGCATCGAATCGGAGATCTGCCCCGCGCTCTGGCGTTCTACGGGCCGGCCGCAGTTCGGGCAGTGCGGAGTTCCTGCACGCGCGTACAGCAGGCGGAGGTAGTCGTAGACTTCGGTGACTGTACCGACGGTCGAGCGCGGATTGTGTCCCGCCGTTTTCTGCTCGATGGAAATCGCGGGTGAAAGGCCCTCGATCGAGTCTACGTCCGGCTTCTCCATGAGACCCAGGAACTGGCGCGCGTAGGCGGACAGCGACTCGACGTAGCGGCGCTGGCCCTCGGCGTAAATGGTGTCGAAGGCGAGCGAGGATTTTCCGGAGCCGGACAGCCCGGTGATGACCGTGAGGCGGTCGCGCGGGATGGTTACATCGATGTTGCGGAGGTTGTGCTCGCGAGCGCCGCGTACGACCAGAGCTTCTTCGGGCATAGCCTGTAAGGGTAGGCACGCGATGGGCTGCAGACAAGACGGTTCATGTTATTCAAGAGTAGGGGTAGCGCACCCTTTCGGGACCGCCCGGAACTAGATTCACCTTTTCCCCACACCCAACGGATATTGTGGCCCATACCGACGCAGTAGTCGTTTTAACAACTCTCGCTAACAGCGACGATGCGGTGAAGCTGATTCGCACCTTGCTGGAACGCAGGTTGATCGCGTGTGGCACCGTGCTGCCGGAATCGCGCTCCATCTATAGGTGGGAGGACA
>JACCRL010000139.1 GCA_013813605.1 Gemmatimonadaceae bacterium | reverse complement strand
GGATAGCGTCCCCGCCTGGTAGACGGGGCCGGAGGGGGCCACCTGCCCCATGATGTCACGACGCCCCCCGTACGCAGCAACGGGCAGTCCGCCGCCGATCACCTTGCCAAGCGTGGTGAGATCGGCGCTTACGCCGAACCGCTCCCTCGCACCGCCCGGGGCGATGCGGAAACCGGTCATCACTTCGTCGAAGATGAGCAGCGTCCCGAATTCATCGGCAAGAGCTCGCAGGCCCTCGAGGAACCCTTCATCCGGCGGTATGAACCCGGCGTTACCGACCACCGGCTCCACGATTATCGCGGCGACGCTTCCCTCGTTGGCGCGCATCGCCGACTCCGCCCCACCGAGGTCGTTGAAGGGCGTCGTCAGGGTAAGCGCGGCGAGCGCGGCGGGAACACCGGGAGAGTCCGGAAGGCCGAGCGTCGCAACGCCGGACCCGGCTCGCACCAGAAAGGAATCCGCGTGGCCGTGGTAACAACCCTCGAATTTGAGGATCGCGTCCCGCCCCGTGAAAGCGCGCGCCAGACGAACAGCGCTCATCGTCGCCTCGGTGCCGCTCGACACGAAGCGCAGCATCTCCACGTGCGGCATGCGGGCGCGAATCTTTTCCGCCAGCTCGACCTCGAGCAGGGTCGGCATGCCGAAGCTCGTTCCGCTCGCCATCGTCCGCTCGAGCGCATCGAGAACAATCGGCGGCGCATGGCCCAGCACGAGCGGTCCCCAGGAGAGCACGAAGTCGAGGTATTCCCGCCCGTCAACGTCCCAGATTCGCGCTCCCTCGCCACGCTCGGCGACGACAGGATCTCCGCCGACTCCGCGGAAGGCGCGCACGGGTGAGTTCACTCCTCCGGGAAACAAATCCCGCGCGCGGGCCATCACATCGGCCGAGCGCATCTAGCGGCCGAAGCTTCCGATCGTGACCTGGCTTTGTGGCAGCTCGCGAGAGCGCATTCTTCTTTCCGGAAGCGCCGGCAGCGAGACAACCTTTATCACCGAGGCCTGGAAGTCGTAGTCGTCCACTACTTCCTCCACCGCCACTTCGACAAGCGTGCCCGGGGACAGCGATTCATCGAGCCTCGTAATGCCGTCGATGTCATCGGCCTGCCAGGGTAACCGGGCCTCAGATGTCGCCGGAGATTCGCCGACGCGGTCAACGATTGCAACGGCGCGCTTCCCTGTCCGTTCCTCGTATCGCTCGGCGGTAATCGACCGCTGCAGGTCGGTAAGGCGCTCCAGCCGCTCGCGCTTGAGCGCCTCCGGGACGTCGTCGGCATAATCGATCGCGCGGGTCCCCTCCTGCGGCGAGTAGGTGAACGCGCCAACACGCTCGAACTGGATCTCCTCAAGGAACCCGAGCAGCTCCTCGAACTGCTCCTCCGTTTCGCCGGGAAAACCCACGATGCAGGTGGTGCGAATGGCGAGGTCAGGCACCGCGCCCCTGAACCGCGCAACACGGTCGCGGATAGTGCGCTGGCGCTCGGGGCGCCGCATGCGCGCGAGCACCGGGTCGGACGCATGCTGGATCGGCATGTCCACGTACGGCAGGACGCGAGGCTCGCGCGCAACGACCTCCAGCAGCCGGTTGGTCACCCCCGTCGAATAGAGATACAGCATGCGGAGCCACGGCACCGATGTCTCGCTCAGGAGCGCCTCGAGAAGCTCTGGCAGGCCTTTGCCATCGCGACGGTCGCGGCCGTAATGGGCGAGATCCTGGGCGACGAGGTTGAGCTCGCGCGCTCCGTCCAGCTCCAGTAGCTGCGCCTCGCGCACAACCTCGTCCAGTCCGAACGAGCGGTGCTTTCCGCGCATCAGCGGGATTGCGCAGAACGCGCAGCCGTGGTCGCAGCCTTCGCTGATCTTGAGATAACGCACGTGGCGGAGGTCACCGGTGTACATGCGCACACCCGGGTGCAGGGCTTCGGTGGCTGCGCCGAGCAGGCCGCGCTCCTGAAGCTCGGGGACGAGACGGTCCACCTGCGACGAGCCGAGAAAGATGTCTACTTCGCCGAGCGCCTCGCTCAGCTCCTTCTCGTGGCGCTCGACCATGCACCCCATCGCGACGACGGCGCGGCACACACCTTCTTCCTTGTAGCGACCGGCCTCGACGAGAGCGTCGATCGATTCCTTTTTCGCCGCGTCAACGAAGCCGCAGGTGTTGACGATGATGAGCTCGGCGTCGGCGAGGTCGCTCGTGTACTCGGCGGAATAGCCAGCGAGGGTCGCGAGATACCGCTCGGTGTCGACGGTATTCTTGTCGCAGCCGAGCGTGATCACACCGACCTTCATCGGTAGTTACCGAACTTGAGCTCGACCCCGAAATCCTTGCCCCGCAGCAGGTTCATTGCATCCTGCAGGTCGTCCTTCGAGGGAGAGGTGATGCGCACCTGCTCGCCCTGGATCGCCGCCTGGACCTTCTTTAGCTTCGCTTCCTTTATCGCAGCGGCAACTTTTTTCGCCGTGTCTCCGTCGAGCGACATCTTGAGCGCGATGTCGCGTCGGACGGTGTCGCCGCCGGCGGGAGTGATTTCGCCGGGGTCGAGATTCTTCACCGGCACGCTGCGCTTGATCAGCTTGCTCTGCAGCACGTCCCAGAGCGCCTGCATCTTGTAATCGTTCTCGGCGGTGAGCGAGATCTTGGACTCGGTGCGATTCAGCTCGATCGTCGCCGGCGAGCCCTTGAAATCATAGCGCTGTGAGATCTCCTTCTGCGCCTGATTGACCGCGTTGTCGACCTCCTGGAGATCCACCCCGGTGGTCACGTCGAAAGAACTCTGCTGCGCCATGCGCTAAATCTACCGCCCCGGCTTCAGGCGAGCGTCTGTTTCCCTTACTAGACGGGCTTTAGAACCAGCCCTCCCTGAGCGACTTTGCCTGTCCCTGGGCAAGCGCCGGTTGGGACGGGCGGCGAAGGCTGGAAGTGGTGGCAATCACCTGCTGCAATCTGGTGAGGCAGCCTTCGGTGACGATGAACCGGCAGGCATCGTGCGCGATCGCCATCACTCCCAGAAATCCTGCCACCAGCGTTACGGGAGCCAATCCCGCGGCAAACGCTGTCCCGGCAACGGCGGCGGACGAAACCAGCGAAGTGAAAAGAAATCCACCGCTCCGGCGGAACGGTCCGAATTGCGGCGTAAACCGAAACCGGCCCTCTTCATGGCGGACGCGGACGCTCGAAATCAGTGGGAGCCGGACACAGATCTGGTCGTCGCCGTGCTGGACCACCACGTAGTCGAGATGCTCGAGCTCGGATCGAAGCGCGAGGAGCGCCGGATCCAGAGAATCGCTCAGCCGAGGAAGGACTCGAGGGAACGCCGGCGGGAGTTGTGCCGGAGCTTGAGCAGCGCTTTCTCCTTGATCTGACGCACCCGCTCGCGCGTGATCTGGAGCAGCGTGCCGATATCCTCGAGCGTCATCGGGTCGGCGCCGTCGAGGCCGAAGTAGAGCCGCAGGATCTTTGACTCCCTCTCCTTCAGGCTGGAGAGTGATTCCTCGATTGCCTCAGTGAGTGCCTTCTCGAAGGTTATCTCGTCCGGCGTCGGATTGTTCGTGTCGGGGAGGTAGTCCAGCAACCGGTTGTCTTCGC
>JACCRL010000135.1 GCA_013813605.1 Gemmatimonadaceae bacterium | reverse complement strand
ACGGCGTTCATGCGGCACATGATCATGCGCCTGCCAGGGGAGAAGGAGGCCGAATTCATCTACATGACGCCGTTCACGCCGCGCGGAAAGGACAACCTCGCCGCGTGGATGGTCGCGCGCATGGATGGCGCCAACTACGGAAAGCTGTTCGTGTACCGCTTCCCGAAACAGAGCCTTGTTTACGGTCCGAAGCAGATCGCCAACCGCATCAACCAGGATACGGAGATCTCGCGCCAGATCACGCTCTGGGACCAGCGGGGCTCAGAGGTGATTCGCGGTGAGCTTCTCGTCATTCCGATCGAGGAGTCGCTCATCTATGTGCAGCCGATTTACCTGCGCGCCGAAGGGGGAAGCATCCCCGAGTTGAAGCGTGTAGTGATCGCGCACGAGAATCGTGTCGTGATGGCGGAGACGCTCGACGAGGGCTTGAACACGCTCTTCGGCGCCGGCGCATCGCGTCCGGCCGTGCCGGCGCGGGACACGGCGGGGGCCGCGGCTCCAGTTGCCGGTGCGCCTGTTGTCACTGTACCAGTGCCGCCAGCGCCGACAACGGGCAGGAGCGCCGAGCTGCTTAGAGAGGCGCAGCAGCACTATGACCGCGCGATTGCGGCGCAGCGTGCCGGCAACTGGGCCGAATACGGACGGGAGATCGAACAGCTGGGTGTGGCGATCCGGTCCCTCCGCTCGGCGACGCCAGAGCGGTAAGCAGCCGGTGCTGGCTTCAGAGGGTATTGCTGGGGCGGATCTGCGCGAAGAAAGCAGCCAGCTTCACCGAGTCGAGCTTTCCTCCGGTGCGCAGTCCGCTACACACGTCGACGCCGAAAGGCTGAACGGCGGTGACGGCGTCGCGCACGTTGCCGGCGTTCAGCCCGCCGGCGAGAAACACCCGTACACCTACGCTCTCTCTCAGGCGGCGACTGATCGCCCAGTCGTGCGTGCGGCCCGTGCCGCCGAGTTCTTTCACCGCCAGGGCGGGGTTGCCTGAGTCGAGGAGAATTGCGTCCACGTGCGGCGCTACCCTGGCCGCTTGCCCGAGTGATGAGTGGTCCCGGACGTGGATTACCTGGACCAATGCCACTTCGGGCAGCGCCTCTCTCAAATCGCTGTAAACCGAAGGCTCGACTTCATCGACGAGCTGAAGCGTGTTTGCACCCAGCCGCCGCTGCTGCTCGATGATGCGCTCGGCCGAGGTCTCGGACGTGAGCAGGAATGTCGCCACCGACGGCGGAACCGCGGCCACGACCTCTCGTATTCCGGATTCCAAATGACGCCGGGACCGCTCGGCATCTCCGATACCAGACCGATCGCGGAAGCGCCGGCATCGATCGCCATCCTCGCTTCGTTCACGGAAGCGATGCAGCACACCTTGACGCGCGGAGCAGAAATCCGCTCATGGGCCGGATGGGCCGAAAAAAACGTGTCGCCCGATCGCTGCTTCATCATGGGGTTGAGAAAGAAGCGCCTTTCCCGGTAACTCTGCAACACTTTCGGATCCCGGGGTGTACGCAGGGTTGAAGCGCCAGGAACCCGAGGTTATATCGGCTCAGCGCGGCGTCCCCGCGTCACCTGTTACATCCAGCGAGGAAGAAAATGCTCACCAGACATCGCAGGCTTGCAATGACGCTGTTCGCGGCGGCTCCGCTTCTCCTCGCCGGCTGCAGCGACAGCATCGGTAACGACTCGGGTGTGGTGGGAACCTACAACCTCACCGTGTTCGCCGGGGAGAACATTCCGGCAAACTTTTTCATCGACAATTTTAGGAACGTCGATGTCTTCAGTGGCTCGCTGATACTACGCGAGGACCGGAGCTTCACTGAGTCGACCAGCGTCCGCTTCAACGAGGCGGGCCAACCGTCGTTTACCGACTTGCTGGTAACTATCGGCACTTACAGCACCGATGGGTCCAACATCATACTGAACGTCCCGGCGCAAAGCGGTTTCCCCGCGACGTCTCTGCAGGGAACGATCAGGCGGGGCGTGATAACCTACATTCAGGGCTTCGATACCTACGAGTACCGCCGGCAGTAGGATGGCGATGGAACTCGCGGCAGTTTCGGGGAAGCCGGCGGGTTATTCCGGGACGCCACTGATCAGGAAGCTGGGAATCAAACCCGGAATGCGCCTGCAGATCGTAGACGCGCCGGCCACCTTTGGAGCGACGCTCGGATCGCTGCCGGAGGACGTTCGTCAGGCGACGCGCGGAAGCCTCGATTTCGCGATGGTGTTCGTGACAGCGCGTTCCAGGCTCGAGCGTGAGTTCCCGAGGCTGATGAAGCGGCTGGAGCCCGACGGAATGCTCTGGGTTTCGTGGCCCAAGAAGGCGGCGAAGGTAACGACTGACCTCGACGAAAGCGCTGTTCCCTCTTCGGGCTTGGCGAAGGACTCGTCGATGTGAAAATTTGCGCCGTCGACGAGGTCTGGTCGGGTCTCAAGTTCGTGAGAAGACTGCGCGATCGCTGACGCGCATAGAAACTGCGCGAGGCGTCGTTTACATTTGACGCGATGACAGCGGTCGAAGCCCTTCTTTCCGGACTGGTCGATTACGCGGGGCTTTTCCCTCCCGCGGCGCTGCCCATGCGTAAGGCGCTCGAAAGCTATGCGCACTACCGCGATGATCCCGCGGCGCCTGCACTCGGGCGCTTCATCGTGCCGGTGGCCCGCATCGAGGAGCTCGAAACGACGGGCCATGATCTCTTCCCGCGCGGCGCTGGTTCCGAACCGTGGCGCCTGAGCGTTCTGGTCGGCGACGATGTGCGTGCTGCCGGGGAACGGCTGCTCAGGTTCAATTGCCATCACTGGTCCGGCTCGGAGACGGGCCACGCGCTCGTCGATGTCGTCGAGCTGAAGGCCGCCACCGCACAGGAAATCTCCTCCCGCTGCGCCGATGTGCCGAAAGCGTTCACACCCTATGTCGAAATTCCGGTTGGCGAGAATGTCGGCACCCTGGTCGGCGCAATCTCCATTGCCGGTGCCCGGGCAAAAATCCGCACCGGTGGTACGACGCGCGACGCGTTTCCGGAGCCCCAGGCAATCATCGCCTTCCTCTCCGCCTGCCTCGAACACAAGGTGGCGTTCAAGGCTACCGCCGGCCTTCATCACCCGCTTCGCGCCGAGTATCCGCTCACGTATGAGCCGCGAAGCGATTCGGCGGTGATGTACGGATTCCTGAACGTCTTTCTTGCCGCGGCGTTCCTTGCTGCGAAGGAGGATGCCGGGACTGCGCTCGGAGTCCTCGAGGAAAGCGATCCTGAATCGATCCGCATCGAAGCGGATGGAATCACGTGGCGGCGGCAAAAGCTGACGACGAGTGAGCTGCGCGCTGCACGCGACACGTTCGCTATCTCGTTCGGGTCGTGCTCTTTCCGTGAGCCCGTGGACGAGCTCAGGGAGCTACAGCTGGCGGGAGCCAATTGAACGAGACGCACGACCCGTCACTCCAGTCGTGGGTGGAATCGGCGAACTCTGCGGATGGGGATTTTCCGATCCAGAACCTTCCGTTCGGCATTTTCTCTCGCCGTTCCGGCGAGGAGACTCGCCGCAAGGTGGGCGTGGCGATCGGCGACCAGATCGTCGATGTCGCAGTCGCCGCCGCGTCGGGCACCTGGACGGGCAGCGCTGCGGAGGTGGCCGCCGCCGCGTCGGGGCAGTCCCTGAATGCGTTGATGCAGTGCTCACCCGGGTCGCTGAGGGAATTTCGCGCCCAGCTCAGCCGCGCGCTGGAAAAGTCCGCGGGAAGCGAAACCGCGTCCCGCATGCAGACGACCGCGCTCGTCCCGATGGCGGAAGCAGACATGCACGTCCCCGCGGAGATCGGCGACTACACGGATTTCTACGCCTCCATCTATCATGCGACGAACGTCGGCAGGCTTTTCCGGCCGGACAATCCGCTGCTCCCCAACTACAAGCACGTTCCGATCGGCTATCACGGACGCGCTTCCTCGATCGTTCCGACCGGCACGCGAGTCACGCGCCCCAGGGGGCAGACTCATCCTTCCGAGAATGAGCCGCCCGTGTTCGGGCCGTCGAAGCTGCTCGACTACGAAGCCGAGGTCGGCTTTTTCGTGGGGCAGGGAAACAGCCTCGGACAGCCCGTGCCGATCGACGAGGCCGAAGGCCACATTTTCGGCGTCTGCATCGTCAACGACTGGTCGGCGCGTGACATCCAGGCGTGGGAGTACCAGCCGCTCGGACCTTTTCTCGCCAAGAACTTCGCCACGACGGTCTCGCCGTGGGTGCTGACAATGGAGGCGCTGGAGCCCTTCCGCGCACCAGCGTTCTTTCGCCCCGCCGGCGATCCGCGGCCCCTGCCGTATCTACGGTCCGACAGGGACCGTGACGCGGGCGGGATAGATCTCACGCTCGAGGTTTACATCCGCACGGGCATAATGCGCGATGCGGGCTTGCGTCCACACCGCGTGAGCCAGGCGTCGCTGAGCGACATGTACTGGACGCCAGCGCAGATGCTCACCCATCACGCAAGCAACGGTTGCAACCTGCGGCCCGGAGATCTCTTTGCCAGCGGCACCGTTTCCGGACCGGAGCCGTCCTCCCAGGGCTGCCTGCTCGAGCTCACGCGCCGCGGGGCTGAATCAATTCGCTTGCCCAGTGGCGAGGACCGCAAGTTCCTGCTGGACGGCGACGAGATCATCATGCGCGGGTATCTCGAGCGCGAGGGTGCCGCTCGCATCGGCACCGGCGAGTGCGCCGGCCAGGTTGTCGCAGCACCCTCCCGCTAATACCCGAACGATCACGATGAAGAAGTCAGCCAATGGGCGCGAGCCCCTGTACGTCGTCCGCAGCTCACGCATTCACGGCCGCGGAGTGTTTGCCGACCGGCGCATAAGAAAGGGAACCCGCATCGTCGAGTACAAGGGTGAGCGCGTCGGAAACGACGAAGCCGATAGCCGGTACGACGAGGACAACATGAAGCGGCACCACACTTTCCTCTTTACCCTCGACAGCAGGACCGTCGTCGACGGCGCGATCAAGCGTGGCGGTGGCGATGCCAGCTATATCAATCACTCCTGCGAGCCGAACTGCGAGGCGGTGATCAGCGACAGGCGCATCTTCATCCACGCACTGCGCACGATCCAGCCGGGAGAGGAGCTCGCCTACGACTACCAGTACGAGCGCACGGGAAAGAACGACAAGGAGCTGGAGAAGTTCTATCTCTGCCGCTGCGGTTCCGAAAGCTGCCGCGGCTCGATCATGAAGCCCGCGCGAAAACGAAAGCGTCCCGCTAAGTTGCGATAATGAGCGGAAAGCCTTTTTTCTATCGTGAAAGCGAAAGCATTCGCGTCACCGTCAGGCCCGCCTATCTCCGCGACCACTCCGACCCGTCGCAGAGTCACTACGTGTTCGCCTACTTCGTTCGCATCGAGAACGTCGGCGAGCTCGCCGCCCAGCTTCTCACCCGGCGCTGGCTCATTCACGACTCACTCGGCGAAGGCGTGGACACGGAAGTCATTGGCGAGGGTGTGGTCGGCGAGCAGCCGACGATTACGCCGGGCTCCGTCCACGAGTACCAGAGCTTCTGCATCCTCAAGTCGGGCGAGGGTTACATGGAAGGTCATTACGGCTTTCTGAGGCAGGACGGAACTTCGTTCGAGGCCGCAATCCCGCGCTTCACTCTGAGCGCGACCGAGTCGACGAGCCTGCCCTCCTGAGACCTGCCCGGAAGGGCCTGAAGCCGGAACGACAGTTGCTTCCGTACCGGGCATGAGCCGCATCTACGACATCTCGGTGCCGATCCGCTCTGGCGGTATCGTCTATCCCGGCAATCCGCCGATCGAGATCTCGCTGCAGCAATCGATTGCAAAGGGCGCCGGCGCGAATGTTTCCGCGATACGTTTTGGGTCCCACACCGGAACCCACGCTGACGCCGCGAAGCACTTCTTCGACGACGGCCAGACCGTGGATGCAATCCCGCTCGAAACGCTGATCGGCCCGGCGCTGCTGGTCGCCTTTCCCGACGAGCTCATGTCGGTTACGGCCGCTGATTTCGCGGGCGTGAATCTCGACGGCCACACCCGCATCCTTCTTCGTACGCGAAATTCGGCGCTGTTGCGCCGCGATGACTTCGTCCCCGATTACACCTTCCTCGCCCCCGACGGCGCCGAATTCCTCGCCGACAAGGGCGTCGAGCTGGTGGGGGTGGATTACCTGTCGATCGAGCAGTTCCATTCCGGCCACCACAAGACTCACCGGACGCTGCTCGAGCGCTCGGTCGTGATCGTAGAGGGGCTGGATCTCTCAGTGCCGCCGCCCGGCGAATACCAGCTCATCTGCCTCCCGCTTCGCCTCGCTGGCCTCGACGGCGCACCAGCGCGTGCGGTGCTGGTGTCGTGACGCACCTCAATCGCTTTCAGGCCGCGACACACACGCCGAAGAAAAAGGCCCCGACGCGTGAGCCAACGCACATCTTCTTCGACATCGGCGGCGTGCTCGGCACCAACGGCTGGGACCGCGAGCAGCGCGCCCGCGCAATGGAGCGTTTCAAGCTGGACGCCGACGAATTCCAGTGCCGCCACGAGGAGATCGGCGGAACGTGGGAATCGGGCCGGATCGGCATCGACGAGTATCTCGATACCACGGTTTTCTACACACCGCGGGAGTTCACCCGTGGCGAGTTCACCCAGTTCATGTACTCTCAAAGCGTTGGCGACGACGGCGCGATCGCGATCGCAAGGTCGCTGGCGAAAACCGGCCGCTACACGATGATGACGATGAACAACGAGTCCGATGAGCTGAACCGGTATCGCATCGAGCATTTCGGCATCTCAAAAATGTTCGACGCATTTCTGTCGTCCTGCTGGCTTGGACTCAGGAAGCCGACGCATGCATTCTTCGAGCGGGCGCTCTCCATCGCCCAGGCCGACCCCGCAACATCGCTTTTCATCGACGACCGCGAGCAGAATCTCACTCCGGCGCGCGCGCTCGGAATGAACGTCATACTCTTCAAGTCCGCGCAGCAGCTTCGCTCCGATCTGGAGCGCGCGATCGATCTCGAACCAGCAGGAGCTTAGCGCATGCGTCTAGCGATGATCGGCCTCGGCAAGATGGGCGGCAACATGTCCGAGCGCCTGATGAAAGATGGACATGAGCTGGTTGTCTTCGACCGCAGCCCGGAATCCATTGAGAAGTATGTGGCGCTCGGCGCGACGGGAACCGCTGACGCTGCGGAGGTCACGAAGAAGCTCGGCGCTCCGCGCGTCGTCTGGATCATGGTCCCCGCCGGCAAGCCGGTGGATGACACGATCGCGCTCCTGCTGCCCGGATTGTC
>JACCRL010000247.1 GCA_013813605.1 Gemmatimonadaceae bacterium | reverse complement strand
TGGCGGGAGAAGCGTTTCGACGACAGGCGACTGCAACTGAAAACGTCAGCGCCCGCTGTGCGCTTCATGCTGTGCGCTATTCGCGAACTACTCAGGGACCTCTCGTCGTGACGCAGTCAGCCCAAAGCGCATGGCATGAAGCGCTAAGCGGGAAGCCGCCGTTTTCAGTGGCCGTATCTCGACGTCTAGCCGCGTTGTGTCGCTATGACCGCACGCATCAGATAGTAAAGGGCGCACCCGGCGAAAAAGCTCGCAGGAAGTCTCCACCCACTCTTCCCCTGGAACTCGGGCACGAGGTTCGACGCCCCGACGTACAGCGTGACGCCGGCCGAGAGAGCGATGCCGTATTTGCCGAGCAGCGGCACCTGGTCCGTGAGCAGGGCGCCGATAATGCTCGCGAAGGCCAGCGCTGCCCCGGCGCCGAGTGCGCGACGGCGGGATTCGCCGGCGGCGAGGAACAGGCTCGAGATGGCCAGTCCCTCGGGGAGCTTGTGGAGAAGGATGGCGAAGAAGACGAGGAGCCCAAGGCCGCTGCTTACCTCGAACCCGCTGGCGATCGCCACGCCATCAACGAAGGTGTGCAGCATCAGTCCGGCAAGAGCGGAGAGGCTCACCGTCCGATTCACCGCGTGCACCTCCTCGCCGAAGTGAAAGTGCGGCGCGAAGGTGTGCTGCGTCAGGTGAACGAGGAGATAACCGGTGAGTATGATGAGGCCGCCGTGGCGGCCCGGCGTTGCGATTGCCTCAAGGGCCAGGTCCAGAAGCGCGACCGACACCATGAAGCCGGCCGACAGCGCAACCATGGTCTCGAGGGCGCGCAGGCTCCAACGCGAGCGTGAGACGACCGCCGCCGCACCGATGATGTTTGCACTCGCCGCGATGGCGGTGTAAACGAGCGCCTCGGAGGTCACGCACTTTTGAGCGAGAGCCGCTCGGCGGCCGCGGCGACGGCGTCACTCAGCGCCGGAGCGGGCGTGCGGTCCCACGACTGGCCGCCCCAGCCCCTGTCGGCGAGCGCGCCGCGCTCTTCCAGATTCTTGCTCTGCAGCAGGTACACCCAGCGGTCGGAGCGCGAATAGATGTAGAGCTCCAGCTCGGCGCCGAGGGTGAGCTGGTCCTCTGCAGTGTTGAGCGTGACTTCCACGCCGCCGAAGGTGGCGAGCGGAACCTTGAGGCGCGCGACGGCGTCGCGGATGTCGGGCAGCGCAATCGTCTCACCCGTCCACGACATCTGGGAGCGCAGGTCGTGGATGTAGACGTCGACCGCGGGCGCCATCACCTCACTGATCGTGTAGAACAGGTCCACCACGCGCTCTGCGTTCGCACCAACCTTCGCCTCGTAGATGTCACCGTTGCGAAAAAAGGTGAATCCGTCCTGGCCGGACCTGAAGCGCTTCCAGACGGTGCTATCGGGACGTTTATAGCGAAAAAGCATGGTGTCGTGTCAGGGTTGGGGACGCTTGCCGCGGTCGTGGTCGCCGTGGCCGCCGAGCAATGGCAGCAGCTGCTCCCGGGTGTTCCTGCCGGGCTCATTAATAACCACATCGAGCAGTTTTCGTAATGCCGCGCCGACCTCCGGACCGCTCATTCCCAGCTCCTGCAAATCGTTGCCGTCGAGGGCCAGGTCGGCGATCTCGATCGGGTCGCGGTAGGCGATGCGCAACGCCCTCCGGTATACCGAGGTAATCCTCGATTGTGACGGCGCCGAGCCACCGGATTCCCGTTCCGCCCACCAGAACGCGTCGGCGAGCCTGAGGAGAGGGGCAAGACGCGTGCGACCGGCGGCGGCCGCCCAGGTTCGAAGCATCGGGTCGCCGGGCGGGTCGCTCTGCAGCAGGGCAGCGGTCATCTCCCCTCCAAGGCGGCGCCAACGCTCGAGGAGGCCGACGATCCAGTCGGTATCCGAATTGGAGAAGCGAAGGTCCTTGAGCGTCGTGCGGACGGATGAGGGGTCGGCAGACGCGAATAGAGCGGCGAGTCGGGTCACTTTTCGGTGCGGCTGGCCGGGGAGCAACGGCCGGCGCAGGTGATCCAG
>JACCRL010000210.1 GCA_013813605.1 Gemmatimonadaceae bacterium | reverse complement strand
AGCGATGAGCCTTCCCGCCTGCGCGACGGCGGCGTCAGGCGAAAAAAAGTTACCCCCATCGCTGAAGCTGTTGGGGGTAACGTTGATAATGCCGAATATGTTTGGCCGGTCCTTCCGGGATGGCCAGATGAAGCTCACGCCGGCGCGACCTCGGGGCCTCCGAAGAGGGGCGGCTTGGCGGGCTTGGGATGCAGCACCGGCGACGGGAGGGCAGCCGGAGCGGACGGCGGCGGCGGGCTGACCGGACGCGGCGGCAGTTTTTCTCCGCGAGCCAGCACCGCGACTTCATCCCCAGTCAGCGTCTCACGGTCGAGGAGCGCCGCCGCAACCGCGTGCAGCAGATCGAGGTTCTCCTCGAGCACCGTTCGCGCCCTGGCGTACGCTTCCTTGATCACACGCGATACTTCCGAGTCCACCAGCTGCGCGGTGCGCTCCGACACTTCGCGGCGCGTCTGCAGCTCTCGACCGAGAAACAGCTCCTGCTCGTTGTCGCCAACGAGAATCGGTCCGATCTCGTCCGACAGTCCCCACTGCGACACGTATCGGCGGGCAAGACCCGTTGCCTGCTGGATGTCGCTCGATGCACCCGTCGTCACGCGATTACGGCCGAACACGAGCTCCTCGGCCACGCGACCGCCGTACGCCTTGACGAGATTCGCCTCGAGCTGCTCGCGCGTCACCGAGACCCGATCGTCCTCAGGCAGCGTCCATGCTACACCGAGCGTGCGGCCGCGCGGAACGATTGTGACTTTGTGCAGCGGATCATTGCCCTTGACCTTGATCGCGCAGATGGCGTGGCCGCCCTCGTGGTACGCGGTCAGCTTCCGCTCCTCGTCCTTCATCACCATCGACTTCCGCTCGGCGCCCATCATCACCTTGTCCTTCGCGTCCTCGAGGTCGGCCATGTAGACCTTGTCGTGGTTGCGGCGGGCGGCGAGGAGCGCGCCTTCGTTGACGAGATTGGCGAGGTCGGCACCCGCCATGCCCGGCGTGCCGCGGGCAAGCGTCGTCACATCGACATCCTCGGCCATCGGCTTGTTGCGGATGTGCACGCGCAGGATTCCCTCGCGGCCGCGCAGATCGGGCGCGTCGACGACGATCTGCCGGTCGAAACGGCCGGGACGCATGAGAGCCGGATCGAGAACGTCGGGGCGGTTCGTTGCGGCGATGAGGATCACGCCCTCGTTGGACTCGAAGCCATCCATCTCGACGAGCAGCTGGTTGAGCGTCTGCTCGCGCTCGTCGTGACCGCCGCCAAGACCGGCACCACGGTGACGACCGACCGCGTCGATCTCGTCGATGAAGATGATGCACGGGGCGTGCGCCTTCCCCTGCTCGAACAGGTCGCGAACGCGGCTCGCGCCGACGCCGACGAACATCTCGACGAAGTCGGAGCCCGACATCGAAAAGAATGGACGGCCGGCCTCACCCGCTACGGCGCGGGCGAGCAAAGTCTTGCCGGTGCCCGGGGGTCCGACGAGCAGCGCGCCTTTGGGCAGGCGGCCACCGAGCTTGGTGAACTTCTGCGGATCCTTGAGGAACTCGATGATCTCCTGGAGTTCTACCTTCGCCTCATCGGCGCCGGCGACGTCATCGAAGGTGACCTTCGGCGTATCGCCCGTCAGCAGCTTCGCCTTGGACTTACCGAAGCTGAAGGCCTTGTTACCGCCGGCCTGCATCGAGCGGAAGAGGAAGAACCAGATGCCGATGATCAGCAGGTAGGGAAAAATGCTGATCAGAATGGTGCTGAAAGAAGCGCGCGCATCTTCGGCACTGATCTGAACACCGGCCTCACGCAGCCGCGTCACCTCGTCGGTCGAGTTGTCGACGGGCAGCCGCACGTTGAACTTCTGGACGGACCGCTTGTCGACAGTGACCTTCTGCTTGAACTCCCCGGTGATGTTGCGGCCGGCCTGGATCATCACCTTTTCGATGTTCTTGTTCGACAGCTCCCTATCGTACTGCGAGTACGAGATCGTGGGAGCCGTTTCGGCGCCTTTCCCGGAAAACTGGATGATGGCGACGGGCACGAGAATCACGAACACCCAGAACGAAATGTTCTTGGAGCGTTTGCTCCAGTCGTTCGGCTTCTTGGGACCCTTTTGATTCATTGGTAGTGGCATTACTGCAGGCTCGCTATGTATGGCAAATGGCGGAAATTCTCCGCGTGATCGAGACCATAACCAACAAGAAACTCGTTTGGTGCATCAAATCCAGTGAACTTCGTCTCGTGCTTCAGTCCATCGGCGATTCTCTTGTGCAGCAGCGCGCATATCTCCAGTGACCGCGGCTTCCGCTCCTCCAGAATCGCCATCAAACGGTTGAGCGTCCTTCCCGAATCGACAATGTCCTCGACGAGAAGAATGTGTTTCCCTTCCAGCTCCGTCTCCGGATCATACACCAGTCTCACCGTCCCACTCGAAACCATCGCGTCGCCGTAGCTCGCGGCAACGAGGAAATCCACCTGCAGCGGCCGGCTGATCTGGCGGACGAGATCGCTGAGAAATATGAAGCTTCCCTTAAGCAATCCCAGCACCAGCAGCTTTCCGTCCGGGTAGGCCGCGGTAATCTCGCCGCCCAGCTCCCTCACCCGTGCGGCGATCGTCTCTTCGTCAAAGGCGATCCGCTTCACGGCGCGGCCGGAAAGCCGCGGATCTGCCGCTCCCTCCACCGCCCGCGTTGCCATGCTCACGCGTGAGCCGGGCGCCAGCGGCGGAGAAGCATGTGATCCCGCCTCATGACGATTTCCACACCGCCTGAAAGCTGAATCGCTCCGCCCGACCTGCCCTTAATAGTAAACTCCGCTGCGCGCTGAGTTCCGCGCCTGTCCATCACCACGCTCGCGCGGGCGGCGAGCGCGGGCCACAGAACGCGAAGCGAATCGGTGTTGTGGCCGGCAAGGCTGGCGCGCTCGACACGCAGCGAGCCGTCCGCGGACGCGGCGCCACCGACGGTGCCAGCAATCTCGTCGAGGGAGCGCCGCCAGTCGGCCGCAGCGCGGGCAA
>JACCRL010000200.1 GCA_013813605.1 Gemmatimonadaceae bacterium | reverse complement strand
GACGATGATCTTGCGGCCGGTCAATCCGGCGTCGCCCTGCGGCCCCCCGATGACGAAGCGGCCGGTGGGATTGATGTGGAACTTAATCCCCTTGACGCGCAACTCCTTTGGGATGACGGGCTCGATCACGTCGGAGATGATTGCCTCCCGCAACTTCTTCGTGGAGATGTCTTCCGAGTGCTGCGTCGAGACTACGACCGTATAGACACAGATCGGAAGCATGTCCTCGTAAAGAACGGTGACCTGCGCCTTACCATCGGGCCGCAGCCACTTCTGGTGCTTGGTCCGTCTCACCTCCGCAAGACGCTCGGTGAGACGGTGCGCGAGCTGGATCGGCATCGGCATCAGCTCATCCGTTTCGTCGGTTGCGTAGCCGAACATCATTCCCTGGTCGCCGGCGCCGCCTGTGTCCACGCCCTGCGCGATGTCAGCCGACTGCTTGTCGATGGTGCTGATGACGGCGCAGGTCTTGGAGTCGAATCCGTAACCGGCGTCGTGATACCCGATGCGGTCAATGGTCCCGCGGACGATCTCGGGAACGTTGACATAGGTTTTTGTGGTGATCTCTCCGGCGACGAGGGCAAGGCCCGTCGTAACCAGTGTCTCGCACGCAACGCGAGCGGGCGGGTCTTCGGCGAGAATTGCGTCGAGAATGGCGTCCGAGATCGCGTCCGCGACCTTGTCAGGATGACCCTCGGTTACGGATTCGGATGTGAACAGATGTCGATCGAGCACGAAGTTCCTCTTTGCATTATGAGGATGATCGGTGGCATCGGTCGCACGCCGTACTATTCGTGCGCCGAGGATGACTAGGGTCCACCGGAGCCTTCGAAGATATTTCCGTCGACGAATCCGGGCAACCCGTCGCGCAGGAACGGCGCATCTCCGAATGCCGCAAACAGACGTCGCCTCAGCTCCCCCTCAGCCTCGCGCGCCGTCTTCGACGCGAGCGCGGCCATCGCCGCTTCGTGAGCGACGGCGACGCTGACGCCGCGAATCACGCGCTTTACGAGCGGAACCGCGCGCCCGGCCACGCTCATGGACCTCACGCCGAGGCCGATCAGCGCGAACGCCATCAGCGGCTGAGATGCCATCTCTCCGCACACCGAGACCTCGAGCTTGTGCGCGCTCCCCACTTCGACGATGCGGTGAATCAGCTGCAGCACCGCCGGGTGCAGCGGCGTGAAGCGCGAAGCAAGGTTGGCGCTGCCACGATCGACGGCGAGCGTGTACTGCGTGAGATCGTTGGTGCCGATGCTCAGGAAGCTGACGTCGTCGACGAGCGTGTGGACGCACAGCGCCGCCGCCGGCGTTTCCACCATCACACCGAGCGGCAGGTCGTGCCTGTACTCCACACCACGCGCGTCGAGCTCGGCCGCCGCCTCGCGCAGCAGCTGCTTCGCTTGCAGCACTTCATCCAGCGTGATCACGAGCGGAAACATGATGCGTACGTCGCCGTGCATTGCCGCGCGGAGCAGGGCTCTCAGCTGGGTCTTGAACAGCTCGGGCTCATCCAGGCACATCCTGATCGCGCGCCAGCCAAGGAATGGGTTGGCATCCGTCTGGTAACCGCCGACGGGGAGCTTGTCGCCTCCCACATCGAACGTGCGAATCACCACCGGCCGACCGCTGAACGCCTCGACGACGTGGGTGTAGGCGCGATACTGCTCTTCCTCGTCGGGCATCGTCGCCCTGCCGACGACGAGAAACTCGGTACGCATCAGCCCGACGCCTTCCGCACCGGAGTGTGCAGCCTGCTCTGCCTCCTCCGGGAGATCGACGTTTGCACGCAGCGTCACCCAGTGACCGTCGAGAGTAACGGATTCCGTCGTCGCGATCTGCAGCAGCTCGACTGCGTCGGCGTCCTCTCTCGCCTTGCGGTCGCGATAAGTCGCGATCTGCGCCGGGGTCGGATCAACAATGAGAATGCCTGACGTTCCGTCGAGGATCGCGTGCTCGTTTCCCTTGAGGCGGGCGGTCGCGTCACGCAGCCCCACAACGGCGGGCAGGCCAAGCGAGCGCGCGAGGATGGCGACGTGCGAAGTGCGCGTCCCGGCATCGGTAGCGATACCGATGATCGCCTCGCGGTCGAGCTGCACGGTCAGGCTCGGGGTGAGGTCGTGCGTGACGAGGATCGCGTTGGAGCCCTTCGGGAGGTCCACCGGATCGTGGTCGGGCAGGCCCATCAGCACCGAGAGCACCCGAATCTGAACATCGATAAGGTCTCCCACCCGCTCGCGGAGCATCGACTGCGAGTGACGCGCGAAGTGCTGGCGCCATTCGAACAGGACGAGGTCGAATGCTTTCTCCGCGCCGAGGTTCTGGCGGATGAGCTCTTCGACTTCGCCAATGAGTGATGCATCCTCGAGTATCGAGATCTGCACGTCGAAGATGGCCGCCTCCTCGGGGCCGGCGTGCTTGTCGGCGCGCGCGCGCACGTGACGGAGCCGTTCCTTCGCGCGCTCGATGGCATCGCGAAGGCGGTCGATCTCGGATGTGATCTCGTTGTCGGACACGACCCGGTGATCTACGTCGGGCACCTCCCAGCGGAGCAGGTGCACTTTTCCTTCGACAATTCCCGGAGATGCCGGCATCCCCGCCATCCCGCCGGGCATCAGCTCTCCCCGAATTTGGCGGCGATGACGGCGGCGATCGCCGCGAGAGCGTCATCAGCGTCTACCCCTTCGGCCCGCAGCGTGATCGTCGCCCCGCACTCGGCCGCGAGCATCATGACGCCCATGATGCTCTTCGCGTTCACCTCGAGGTCGTCGCGGACAATCGTGATGCTGCTCTTGAACTTTACAGCGGTCTTGACGATCTCCGCCGCTGGACGGGCGTGGATGCCGAGCTTGTTGACGATCTTGACCTGGCGTTCCGGCATCAGCGCACCACCGAGTAGAGTACGAACAAGGACATGACCCCGAGCGCAATACGCCAGCCTTCAGCGTGCTCGCGGAAGCGCGCGAGCACCAGTATGCCGATCAGGGAGGCAACAATTACTCCACCCGCCACCGCCCGGCCCGGACCAACGATCCGGCCGAGCGCCATCGGCAGCGTGGTTCCCGCGATCAGGGCGGCAGCGCTGCCGATGTATTGCGGACCCTGGCGCAGAACGGGGTTGCCAAGCCCCGACGAGACCGCGAGACCGCGACGGAATCCGAGCCTCAGCCCCCACGCCCTGAGCAGAAGGTGACCCGCGTTGTATAGCAGAAGAAAGGTACCGACAACCGCAAACGCAGACCCGCCCGAGCCGTAGACTCCGAGTGCGATCAGCGAGCAGAACGGAAGCCAGCTCGCCCAGACGAGCCTGTCTCCGACGCTGCCGAGAGGGCCGGCGAGGGCGGTGCGAAAGCGCTCGATGCGCGCCGGATCCTCACCGTCGAGCTCGGCCCGCACCAGTGCGCCCACGGCGATGCCGGCGAGGTACGGGTGCGCATTGAAATAGCGCGACTGCCGCGCGAGGGCGGAGCGATACTGCGCACCGCCCCGGCCCCCCGGGAGCAGGCGGAGTGCGGGCTCCATCGTAAAACCGATGCCGGTACCCATGAGCGACTCGTAGTTCCACGATCCCTGCACCGCCAGCAGCCGCAGATAAAGCGTCACCTTGACGAGCATTGGGACTCTGGGCATTGGCTTGACCGCCGTAGTCATCGCAGCACCATAACGCCGAGGGAAATGACGAGGCCCCCGACAAAAAACCAAAGCACGCGCGGGACGGAATGAAAAACCTTCCACAGCGCTCCACCGGCGACGATCGATGCCGAAACCACGACGACGCTGCGCGAGAGTCCCGCTTCGGTCCCCCAAACGGCGACGATGGCATGCACGAGAGGTCCGAGGATGAGCATCGCAGTCAGGGTGACGAGCGCGCCACGAAGCAGGTCGAGGCTCATGCCGGTGAGGTGCAGCGAGACCAGTGCTCGCCGCGAACCGTCTTCGATATCATCGCGCACGCCGGCGAGCTGCGAGCCGATCGCTTTGCGCAGCACCACCATGCTCCAGCCGCTGACGCTCGCGGTAAGGAGTGCAGCGAGAAGCGACGTCGGCAGCGCCCCGCCCATACCCGGCTCCTGCATCGCGTTGAGCGCGCCGCCCACCACAGCGGCTGACCCCCACTCCGGGTACCGCGAGGCCCCGAATGGAAGCGTGTCGAGCGCAATGAGCTCGAGCACCGCGCCCATCAGCAGGCCCGCGCCGGCGTTGCCGATGAAGGCGCCCGCGAGTGTGGACGCGACGATCGGACGCGACACCATCGCCTGCGGAAAGCTGACCACGTCCAGGCCAAGCAGGGCCCCGAGCAGTGCCAGCGGAAGCGCGTCGAGCAAACTCATCGCGTCTCCTTTTCCGCAAGCATCTCGGACAGGGGGACGGCGCGCGCCGCCGGAACGTCCTGTGCCGTCACCTCGATTCCGCTCGCTTCGAGGCGGTGGAGTGCCGCCTCCTCGTCGGGAGTGAGATACACGTAGCGGCGAAACTGCGAGCGGCCGGCACGGTGGTGGATGCCGCCGAGGTTAACGCTGCCGATCGCCGTCACGCCTGTAACGAGCCGCTGCATGCTGTCGATGTCGCCGGTGAGAAGAATTCCCGGCCTCGGGTCGGCGGCGAAACGGGCGTGCTCGCGGATCGCCGTCGCTACGTCGAAGAAATGAATTTCCATTTCCGGCGGCACCGCCATTCTGTAGAGGTCTTTCTCCCAGTCGGAGGACGCGACGGCATCGTCGACGAGAATCAGAAAGCGGATGTCGAGCGGCTGCCCCCAACCGACAACTACCTGCCCGTGCACGAGCCTGTCGTCGATGCGATGGAGCTGAATCGGCATCAGGTCGGCTCGACGACGATAAGCGACGCCCTGCCGCGGTCTGCGGCGGCGCGCGCCGCCTCAGTCGGAGTGGGACACGAGGTGAAAACGAAGTCGAGCAAGGTCGCGAGATTCACACCGCTGACGAGCACGACCCCCGGCGCACCGCGCATCACGCGGCGCGCCGCGATCGTCGCGCTTCCAGACGGCAAGTCGGTAAAAATCACCCGTGCGCCCGCGGCCGTGAGGTGAGATCGAATCGCCGATTCGATGTCGGCGGGAGTCATGCCGGTGTTGGAAAGCCCGATAAGCCGGTCGCCCATCCCGCTGATTTGCGCAACGGCGGAAATAAGTCCCTCGGCGAACCCGCCGTGGCCGACGACAATCGCGCGGCCCGCCGCCCCTGCGGGCGCCGCATCACTCATGATCTTCCTGGAGGTACTGGCGCACGTTCGTTGGGGCGGCGGGCTTCATGCGGGCCATCAGCCTTTCGTTGAACGCTTCAGCGGAGTTTACTCCGGAATAGCGCAGCAGGTGGTTGAGAGCGATCACCTCCGCGATGACGGTGATGTTTTTCCCCGGGTTGAGGAATACGTTGATCTTGGGGAGCTCGACATCGAGGATCGTCGTTGTTTCAATGTCGAGGCCGGTCCGGTCCACCGCCGCGTGCTGGTTCCACTCCTCGAGGTGCACGACGACTTCTATCCTCTTCTGCTGGCGGACGGCGCGAATTCCGAAGATCGCGGGGATGTCAATCAGACCAACGCCACGAATCTCCATGTAGTGCCGCTGCAACTCGTGGCCGCGCCCAATCAGCACGTCGTTGCCGCGCCGGCTCGTGATGACGAGGTCGTCGGCGACAAGACGATGTCCGCGCTCGACGAGATCGAGGACGCACTCCGATTTTCCGATACCGCTCTGCCCCGTGAAAAAGAGCCCCACTCCGAAAACGTCGGCAAGCGATCCGTGCAACGAAGTCGTCGGCGCGAACTCCAACTCGAGCACCGGCTTGACGCGGCGATAGAACTCGGCCGTCTTGAGCTTGGTGCGGATGACTGGAACACCGCCTGCGCTCGCCGATACCCGGAGGCCGGACGGAAGCCGCTGTCCCTTGGTGACGAACACCGCCGGAATCGGGAAGGAAAAGAACAGATCGAGGATTCTCCGCCGCTCCGCGACCGCGAGCGAAGCCAGGTATGTAATCTCGGTCTCCCCGAGCACTTGCAGCCGCTCGGCGGCAAATCTCTCGACGTAACCGGCGAGAACGAGGCCCGGGCTCGAGACCTCCGCGTTCCCGACTGGCCTGTCAAGCCCGACTCCGGGTTCCAGCTCCTCCAGCTGGAGTGTGCCACGCAGGCGCTCAAGGAGCTGGCCGACGGTGAGGGTCGGAGTCTTCAGGCGCGCAACATTCTCAGCTTTTTGCACCGAGCACCTCCTCGAGATGGGCGAGCGTGTCGTCCGCCGCGCGATCCCAGGTGAAAGTCTCGGCGAACGTGCGGCCCGCCACCCCGAGCTCCCCGACCAGGTCGGGCGACTCGACGAGGCCGCGCATTGCTGCGGCCATCGCGTGCCTGTCGTTGCCCGGGACGAGAAAACCCGTCTTGCCGTTGATTACCGATTCCCTGATACCGGGGGAATTCGCGGCGATCACCGGGGTGCCGCACGCTGCTGCTTCGAGGTTGCTGATCCCCCACCCCTCCTTGGGTGAAGCGAGTACCGATGCCCATGCACGTCGCAGCAGGTTGATTTTCTGCTCCTCGGAAATGAAGCCGAGGAAAGTCACCCTGTCGCCGAGGCGAAGTGATTTTACCAGCCGCTCCAGCCGTTGGCGATAGTCGCCCGCTCCGGCGATCTCCAGGGTGGCTTCGGGAATGTTCAGCTCGGCGAACGCGCGGATGACGATATCCACGCGCTTGTACTTTTTCAGGCGCCCGAGATAGACGAATAACGGGGACGGAGAACGCTCTTCCGGGGCGGGTGTGAGACGCCTGGAGTCGACGCCGTTGTAGATCACCCTGATCGCTCCCCTGGAGATGCCGCGCACGGCAAGGTCGTCGGCGGTGCTCTGGCTGACCGCCTGGAACGGGACGCCGCGATAGAGCGCGGCAAGGGGTTTTTCGGAAAGCCACACCGCGGCGGCAAGGGGCGCGGGCACCTCGCGAAAGGCGGTCGCTCCGAACAGGTGGTGCACGAGCGCGACGAGCTTCGGCACTCCCCATAGCGGGGTGAAGAGCGGGACCTTGTTGAGGTCTTCGATCACTACGTCGTACCCGTTGCGCGCGAGGTTGTCAGCGTAGTAACGCCGCACAACAAAGGGATACGAGTGGCGCGTGCCGACGCGGTAGATAGCGATGCCATCGCTTTCCGCACGCTCCGGCGCGCCAGGCCAGCCGCTGCAGAGCAGATCGACCACGTGCCCGCGTGAAACGAGCCGCCCGAAGATCTCGCGCAGATGGAGCTCGGCGCCGCCAGCCTGGGGATTCTCGGGATCCTGCCAGTTCAGTACGAGGATCCGCACTAGATCATGCCGGCCTGTCGCGCGAATGCGTCCAGCACGCCATTCACGAACTTCGCGCTCGCCGACGTCCCGAATCTTTCCGCCAGCCGGACGGCTTCCTGGATCGCGACGCGCGGAGGCGTTTCCCGCTGGAGCAGCTCGGCGGCGCCAAGACGGAGCACCGAGCGCTCGATCGCGCCGATGCGCTCGAGGCGCCAGTTGGTCGTGAGATCGGAGAGCGTGGTGTCGAGCGAGGGACCGGCGCTGGTTACCGCGCGGACGAGCAGACCGGCAAGGCGGCGTTCCTCAGGGGTGACAGCCAGATCGTCCCAGACCTGCGCCGCGACGCGGCCGAGGTCGGTGCCGCCGCGCATCTCGTGCGCGTAGAGCGCCTGAAGCGCGCGCGCGCGCGCGCGGGACTCAACCCTCATCGCCAGGCTCGAGGCGGCTCCGCAAATCCGCCATCTCGAGAGCGGCCACGGCCGCGTCCCAGCCCTTGTTCCCGTGTTCCCCGCCCGCTCGCGCCTCGGCCTGCTCGTCGGTTTCGCAGGTAAGCAGGCCAAAACCAACCGGCGTTTCCGAATCGGCGCTGACCTGAGCAAGGCCGCGCGCCGCCTCGCCGGCGATGATATCGAAGTGCGACGTTTCACCGCGAATGACTGCGCCCACCGCGACGAGCGCATCGTAACGCTCGGTGGCGAGCAGCCAGTGCGCGGCAACCGGAAGCTCCCATGCACCGGGAACCCAAACGACATCGATGTCAGCGAAGCTGGTGCCGTGCTTTACGAGCGCGTCCAGCGCGCCATCGAGCAGCTTCTGGGTGATCGCCTCGTTGAACCGGCTCGCAACAACGACGACTCGCCGGCCTTCCCCGCTTGGAGATCCGACGAACTCCGCCATCTACGAGGCGAAGAGGTGTCCGAGCTTGGCTCGCTTCGCCTCGAGATAGCTGGAATTCTCGTCGTGCGCGATTGAGATGATCGGCACGCGGTCATCAATGGTGAGACCGTATCCCTCGAGGCCGACGAGCTTGCGCGGATTATTCGTGATCGGGCGGATGCTGCGGAGCCCAAGGTCGAGCAGGATCTGCGCGCCGATTCCGTAGTTGCGGAGATCGGGCTTGAATCCGAGCTGCTCGTTCGCTTCGACCGTATCGACACCGTCGTCCTGGAGCTCGTATGCCTTGAGCTTGTTGAGCAGCCCGATGCCGCGGCCTTCCTGATCGAGGTAGACGATGACGCCGCGCCCTTCCTTGGCGATCATCTTCATCGCCGTCTCGAGCTGCCACCCGCAGTCGCAGCGCAGCGAGTGGAAGACGTCGCCGGTCAGACACTTTGAGTGCATGCGAACAAGGACACGATCCGTCGCATCGATGTTGCCCATCACGAGCGCAATGTGCTCGTGACCGTCAACGTCGTTACGGTAGCCGATTACGCGCCAGAGGCCGTGTTGCGTCGGCAGCCTCGCCTCAGCGACACGGTGCACGAGACGCTCTGTCTGGAGGCGGTGCGCAACGAGCTGGGCGACGGTAATGAACGTGAGGCCGTGCTCGGCAGCGAATCGCTCCAGCTCGGGCCTGCGGGCACTGCTGCCGTCCTCGCTCAGTATCTCGCAAACGACACCGGCAGGCGCGAGGCCGGCAAGGCGCGCCAGATCCACCGCCGCCTCGGTGTGGCCGACGCGCTGCAGCACGCCGCCGTCCCGTGCGCGGAGCGGAGGAACGTGTCCTGGCCGGCGCAGGTCGCCGGGGACGGTGGCTGGATCGACAGCGACTTGAATGGTTTTCGCGCGGTCCTGTGCGCTGACGCCGGTCGTGACGCCGAATCGCGGAGCGGCGTCGATGCTGATGGTGAACGCCGTGTGCTGCTCTTCGGTGTTCACCTCACTCTGCTGCGGCAGGTCGAGCTGGTCGGCACGCTCGCCCGTGAGCGCGAGACAGATCCAGCCACCCGCGCGCCTGATCATGAAGTTGATCAGCTCCGGCGTGACGAGCTGTGCCGCGCAAATGAGATCGCCCTCGTTCTCGCGATCCTCGTCGTCGGCGACGATGATGAGCTTGCCGGCCCTGATATCGGCGATTGCCTGCTCGACTGTTCCGAACTGCATTCGTCCTCTAGTGGTGCAGCGAGAAATCGGCAGCCGGCGGCGACGGAAAGCGCTGGCGCAGGTACGGCTCGAGCAGCCGGCTGACCTGCCTGGCGATCATATCTGCCTCGATCTGAACGCGGCTACCGGGTGCGTAATCACCGAGTATGGTATGACGCAAAGTGTATTCGATGAGCGAAAGTTGCAATCCGCCGGGCAGTATTTCGTTGACGGTGAGGCTCACGCCGTCAACAGTGACCGACCCATGCAGGACCATCAGCTCACCAATGCTCGCGGGAACGTTCACATCGATGAGCGTTGCGTCGCCACGCTGTGTTTTCCGCGAAACGATCCCCACGCAATCGACATGGCCCTGGACGATGTGTCCGCCAAGGCGGTCGCCAACTCTCAGGGCGCGCTCGAGATTGACGCGCGTTCCTTCCTTCCAGTCGCCGATCGCGGTACGGTCGAGCGTCGTCAGGACGGCGGCGGCGCTGAACCACCCGTCGCCGAACTCCCGTACCGTAAGGCAGGCGCCGTTGACGGCGATGCTTTCACCGGCGGCGAGGTCCCCGTATGACGCGCGAATGCGCAGCTCTCGCCCCGCCGCCGAATGCGCGACGCGGTCGATCGTTCCGACTTCTTCGATCAATCCTGTGAACATTCAGATCCTGGTGAGCGCGCGGACGGTCATAACGTCGGCGCCGAACCGCTCCGTGCGGAGAACGGGGCACTCGAGAATTCTTTCCCGCATCTGCGGCGGGAGCGCCGCGAACGGACCGAGCGCACGCGCGCCCAGCTCTGCCTCCGTCTGAAAGATAATCAGTCTGTCGACGAGACCCTCGAGCAGGAACTTCCCGGCGAGCTGCGGCCCGGCTTCCACAAGCACGTGTTGCATGCCAAATCCGTGCAGCGCCGAAAGCGCGGTCGAGATGTCGGTCGCCTCGAACACCTGCACGCCGGCATTGTACAGCGCCGCGAGCTTTTCCACCGGCGGCTCGTGCGCGAAGATCATTACCGGCGCCTCCCGCACAGTCGTAACGAGCTTGCTCGCCAGAGGTGTCGCCGCGCTCCGGTCGAACACGACGCGCGACGGTGCTACGCGCGGTGGGACGCTTCCGCGCACGGTGAGAAGCGGATCATCGGCCAGCACGGTGCCTATCCCTGTCGCGATCGCATCGGCGGATGCTCGCAGCCGATGCACGTCGGCACGCGCGCTCTCGCCGGTCAGCCACTTCTGCCTTCCCGTGCCGTCCGCCATGCCGCCTTCGCGCGAGAGCGCAATCTTCAGCGTGATCCACGGACGTGTTGCGGTCGCGGAAAAAAGGAACGCCGCGTTTATTTCGCGCGCCGCCGGCTCCTCGACCCCGCGCTCGATGGCGATGCCCATTCCAGCCAGGTAATCCGCACCGCCACCGGCCGGTGCCGTTGGGTCCAGCGTCGCGACCACGACGCGGGTGATCCCCGCCTCGATAATCGCCTCGGTGCAGGGCGGAGTCTTGCCGTAGTGGTTGCATGGCTCGAGCGTGACGTAAAGCGTACTGCGCCGCGCCCGGGGTCCGGCGGCCGCGAGCGCCATCACTTCGGCGTGAGGTGCTCCGTAGTGCGCGTGATACCCCTCGCCGACCACCTGACCATCCTGAACGACGACGGCGCCGACCAGTGGATTCGGCGCTGTCTGGCCCCAGCCTTTCGGGGCAAGGGCGAGTGCGCGACGCATGAACTCAGCGTCGCGCTCCGTGTCAGAAGCCGAAGCGGGCTCCAACCGAGCCGAAGAACCGGGAATCTGCTGCCTGCTTGCCCTCGAACTTGTTGAACGTTTCGATCCTTCCGCCGGACACCCGGCCGATTTCGCCCGTCAACCTGAAGAAGGGCAGGTTCAGCGAGAGGTCGGCGAAGAGATTGGTTCGCGTGATATCTCTCTCGATACGATTGAGTCCAGGGACCGTGATCGACGTTCCCGTGAGGGGCGGCCTCGGACCAACGGTTGCGCCCAGGTCCGCGGAAGTCTTGTAGCGATCCCGCCCGCCCCCGATCGCGAGCCCAAACGCAAGGAGACTCTTGCTCGCAACGACGCGCCACGCGTCAGTTCGCACCTCGAGGTTGTCGACCCTGAGGGCATCAACGCCGTTTCCAGCTGTGATATCAACAGTCGGAAGGTCGCGCTTGAGATAGGTGACCGACACTCCGGGAACGATTAGTGACTCCTGAAGCAGTCCGACGCGAGCGCCGAATCCCAGCTTGAGCGGACCCCCAGGAACCTTTATCTGCACTCCGGCGCCATCGAACTCCGGCAAATAAGCCGCACTCACAATCAAGTCCACCCCGCCGACATTGGTCACCCCAAGAGGCAATCCGCGAAACAGCCCGACTGCCAGGTCTGCCGCTGGCAGGCCGATCAGCTGATCCCTGGTTCCGTAGGTAGCGCTCTCCGCACCCGTCACCGCGAGCGTGAAGCGGGCGATCTCGGGAAGGCTTCCCAGCAGGCCATTCGCGCGCAGGCCGATCGAAAAATGCCCGAGGCCGCCCATCGTGCCGCCCTGCCCGAGCGTCGCGTTTCCGCCTGTGATGGCGACGCCAAGCTGTGGCGCGATGTACTGAAAGAGGTCAAGAGCCTTCTGACAGGCGTCCTGGGTCGCCCGTTGCAGATTTGGAATGGACCCACCGACGTTCCCCGGCGGACAGGCCCGGGTGTCGGTCTGCGCGGCCAGGGGTGTGGCGAGAAGAAGCGCCGACAAGACGAACGATCCTGTTTTCACTCTGTGATCCTCAGTTCAGGACGACTTTACCGGTCCCCGAGCGGAGCCAGCCAAGAACGAAACTGGTGACACCCGCCGCGGC
>JACCRL010000068.1 GCA_013813605.1 Gemmatimonadaceae bacterium | reverse complement strand
GCCGCGGCCCATGCGCGGCCAGCCGCAGACGGAAATTCTCCCACGTCCTGTTTGCCGCTGCTGACCACCCCAGCTCGGCGACGACCGCCAGCCGCGGGAACGCCATGTACTCGAAATCGCTTCGTTTTTCCAGCGTTTCCGACCAGAGCGGCGCTTCGATCCCGAGCACGGAACTCTCTGCCACACCTTCCAGGTAAGTGCCTGGCTCCCAGTCGTAGGAATCGCGCACGTCGATGAGCGCCGCCCACTTGAGTCCGAGTACGGTCGCACTGTCGTACTTCATGTCGAGATAGAGCTTCTTTGACGGCGAGAGGATCACCTTACCGCCTCGTGCCGCGTGCACGAACGACGAGTCGCGCTTCCAGTGCTGCACAATGGTGCCGGGAGAAAGATTCGCCGGGGAAATCTCTCCCCACCCGATCATCTGCTTGCCGTGGGACTGAACAATGCCCTGCACGCGCTCGATGAATGCGCGGTAGGCGTCGTGACTGATCTTCTCGACCTCATCGCCACCGATGTGAATCCAGGGTGCGGGGGTCAGCGCGCCAAGCTCACGCACGACGTCACTGACGAAGCGGTAAACGGTATCCCGTTCGGCGCAAAGAGCGCTGAATCCGACGCGTATGCCGGTGTAGGGAGGGCGCGCGATGCCGTCGCAGCTGAGCTCTCCATACGACGCGAGCGCGGCGTTCGTGTGCCCCGGCATGTCGATCTCGGGCACGATCGTGATGAAGCGGGCAGCGGCATAGGACACGAGCTCGCGAAATTCATCCTGCGTGTAGAATCCCCCCGTGCCGCCCCCGACTTCAGTGCGGCCTCCAATCGCGGTGAGATTTGGCCACGATTTGATCTCGATGCGCCATCCCTGGTCGTCGGAGAGATGCAGGTGGAGCCGATTCATCTTGTAGAGCGCGAGCAGGTCGATGAAACCCCTCACGTCACCCGGAGAAAGGAAGTGTCGGGATACGTCGAGCATCGCTCCGCGCCAGGGGAAGCGCGGACCGTCCCTTATCTGCCCCGCTGGAATGCGAAGCGCGCGCGACAGCGCAGCTGGATGCTCGACCGATGATGGCAGCAGCTGCCGGATGGTCTGGATACCGTAGAAAAGTCCGGCTGCGGACTCCGCTGTTATTTTCACGGCGCCGCTGGAGATAGTGAGATCGTACCCTTCCGGCCCGAGGCCCGTCGCTCCGCGAGCGAGCACGATGCGGCGGCGGCCAGAGCTGACGTCGTACGCGCCCGCCATCGGGCCGGACGAACCGCCGGCGCGAAGGAGTGTCGCCAGATGTTCGGCCAGTGCACGGTCACCGGGGTTAGTCGTGATGCCTTCGACCACGACTTCCACGGTCGAGTCGACGAGGAACGACTCGCCGGGCAGGAGCGCGACGGATACCGGAATGGGAACGATCGCGTGAGAGATCGGCGGTGGCTGCGGGCGCGGCGGCGCTCCAGCAGGGGCGGGCCTGCACGCGGAGGCGACTGTGGCCACCACGATGACGGCGCTAATAGATCTAAGGACAGTTGACATGGTGGATGGCGCCAGCGTTATTGGCTTCTCAGCGGTTCCTCGCGAGTATAACGCCAACACCCACGGGGCGTACAGCAGATGAAAAAGAAAGGCCAGCCGATTCCGGATTTCTCGCGCAATCGAAAGGGGACCAACGTCCCCGGCGCGCCCGACCGAAAGCAGCAGCCAGCGCCCCGTCCCCAGAAGGGCGCCGGCAAGCCTCAGGCTACTTCATCCAAGTCCGGGCACCGCGGCAAGTAGGCGCGAGGCTGTCCTACGGGTTGAACCAGTAGGACGCCTTGAGCAGGAAGGTGTTGTTCGGATGTAGCCTGAAAAGATCTCCGAGATCGCGCGAGAAGGCGAAATCCGCGGGCCTGCCGTCGGAAAATTCGCGGCCCTGTGACCAGACCAGGAACAGCGTCGAGCCGGGCCTGTATTCCCACCGCACGACGGTGTTCGATCTCAGCTCCTTGATGTCGAAGCCGCCCGGATCTCCAGAGTATGGCCTGTACCTGTCGTCGTAGCGCTCAGCGCGCGGGTTCGCCAGCTCACGCCAATCCGAATACCGGCCCTTGGTGATGAACGGCTGCGCGTAGAACTGGAGCGATAGAGTTGGCGACGCGGTGTAGTTGATGCGCGAAGTCAGGCTCAGCGTGCTCTGGTCAAGATGGGCGAAGGTATAGTGCGTCGTGTCGGCGCCGGCGACGCCGAAGTT
>JACCRL010000168.1 GCA_013813605.1 Gemmatimonadaceae bacterium | reverse complement strand
TTCCGGGTTGGTCACAAATGCTTCACCAAAGGCCCGGATGACGAGGTCGCAACCTTTTTTTCGGGTAATGCGCGAGAGGTACAGAATGACCTCTTTGCCATTCAGCATCGGGTAGGTCTCGAGAAATCTTTTTCGCGCCCCTGGATCCACTGGTTGCGGATCGGCGGTTCCATACCGAACGACGGCCTCTTCAGCGCGGTAAAGCCAGAAGGACTCTCTGGCCAGCACTCGCTCTTCATCCGACGTAAAAATCACGCATTTCGCATCGCGGAGCAGCCGGTAGTCAGCCCACGGCCAGTAAAGCCACTTCTTAAGGTGCTTTGCCGGGTACCGGCGCTTGAACCAAGGGTCGAGCATTCCGTGCGGGTACACTACGTAGGGGACGCCGCCTCCGTGGAGTGCAGACCAGGAAGCGAAGCTGAGGTATTGCCAGAGTCCGTGCACGATGACGGCGTCGTACTCGCCGCCGTGCTCCCGAAGCCAGGGGCGGAGGTTTGGGGCGTAGCTGTACCGTCGAATACCGGTACCCAGACTGGCGCCTTTGGCTGGGCCGAGCGCGTGGATTTTAAGGGCCGACTCAGCAAGCCAGGGCGCGGCCGGTGCGTCGGTAGAAACGATCTCCGTAACGTGCCCGCGCCGCTCGAGTGCGGCGCCGAGCCTGTTCATCGCTTCTATGGGGCCGCCAAGAGCTGGATCGGCCGAGGGTATGGTGTGGAGAAACCGCATCAGGCTGCGGCCAGCATCACTGCCCGGAGACGCGCAATCGGGCTCGCCTGGCACTCCAGACCGCCGCCCAGTCGAGGCGGGCAGGCAGCATGTTCGCCGGCAGCGGTGAGCTCAGATTCAGAAGTCTCCCCAGTATCAGAACCATAAAGGCGACGGCGATAAGCACGGGAATCACGACAAGGGCGGCGATCAGCGATCCGATCGGGTACTCGATGAATCCGTGCTGGAACTCCATCGCAAAGAGAATCCCCCAGAGGTTGAACGCCAGTCCGTTCGGCACGCACAGCATGAGAAACTTGTAGAAGATCAACACCAGCAAAGCGGAACCCAGGGTCACGCCCATCAACCCGAACGCGTTGTAAAGGTTGGCCATGAACCCAAAGGAGATTTGCGTCGTGTCGTCGTCATCGCTGAGGATGCCGCCCGCTTCGTGCGCCAGAAAGTTCCCGGGACCGTGGGCGGGCTTGTCCGGAAAGAGTACGCGCGGCGCGAGCATCTGAAGCCCCCAGGTTAGCGTCCGCCATTCTGTAAATGATTGCGATGCTTTTGTTGCTGCGATGAGACGATCCGCCTCCCGGACCATCGTAAATCGCTCGGTATTGCTAAGCACCGGGTTGTTGAAAAAAGCTCCCGTCTGCGCGGCCCAGACTTTATTCTGTTCCATCAGAGACTGCCGAAACTGCTCGTCGGTGACGAGAGTCGACATGACGCGGTAAGCGGCTTCGGCCCTGTCCGTGAGTCCACCGTCGCGGCCTCCCTCGAATCTCACGAACTGGGAGTACGGATAGATCACCGTCGAATAAAGAAGCACTACCACACCAGCGCCGACCCAGGTTGGACGGTACCATATCCCGTAACGGAGGTACGTCACGAGGAGAATGCCGACCAGAGGTGCCAGAATATCCTGCTTGGCGGTGCTGAAAACGCCAACCAGTACCGCCACCAGCGAAAGCAGAATCACGGCCGGATGGGAGAGAAAGCGTTGCGACCCGCGCGCCCAAAGGAAGAGCATCAGCGCCGGAACCGTCACATGCCTGAGAAGTCCCGCGCTTCGCATGATTCCGAGAAATCCACCGACCCGGTTCTCCCCATCGAATCCGCTGGCAAAGCCCGCGTACCAGGCCGGATAGCCGATGAGGAAGCACAATACCGCGGCGATCAGGTACAGGTCCGGGCGATCGAGGCGCGGTATCATCCATCGTTTGGGTTGCGGCAGAAATTTCTGCGCGGCCGACGCAAGGAAGACCGAAACGAAACCGATCGCCATCGCCAGCGAAGTTTCCACTGGCGCCTCGAGATTGACGTCCACCGGCTCGCGTACCAGGATCTTAAGAACTACCGCGAAGAGGAGAAATTTCGCGACGAGGGCCAGGTTGAGGACGCCGAGGAGCGTACGGGAACCGCCGGCCGCGGTGACGGCGGCGAGCCCCGCGGTCAGTGCAATGCCCAGTAGAAGAGCAACCACGGGATCGGTTCCGGTGAGGAACTGCCCCGCGATGGCCACGGCGCCAAAGCCCACCGCGAGGAGGTAGCGATTAGCTCCGCGGAGTGCTCCTCCGAGTGCGACAGGTTCCAGACCGGGCATCATCAATTCTACACTATCTCCTCAAAAAGCCGGCGCATATTTTCGCCGTAAACCTCCCAGCCACCCATCCCCGCAGCAGTCCGGAGCCCCGCCTCGGACATTTGGACACGGAGCGGCTCATCGCCCGCCAGGGCGTCGAGAGCGCGCGTTATGGCACCGGAATCCCGGATGGGAAGGATGAAGCCTTCCTGGCCGTGCGTGAAAATATCTTCCGCGCCGGTGTTGGTGGTAGCGATCACCGGGCAACCGCACGCCAACGCCTGGGCCTGAACGAGCGCGAGGCCCTCCTGCACGCTCGGCAGCACCATTACGTGGCTCGCGCTCATGACCCTGGCCAGCTCGTCCTGGGGCAGCGAGCCGGCAAAGCGGACGGAGAGCCCCCGCAGCTTTCTCGCCAGGAAATCGTGCAACTCCGGCGATACCCTCCCTGCAAGAGTCAGCCGCTTGGCCGGATGACGGAAGCGCGCGAACGCCTCGACGAGATACGGAATGCCCTTCTGGATGGAGGCGAGGCCGGCGAACAGAATGTCGAAGTGGGCGGCCGACGGCCTCGTGGTTTGCCTGAATCGCTGGAGGTCGACTCCGTATGGAACGACATGAACTTTTCGCTGTGGAATTCCGAGCTCGAGAAACGACGCCGCCGCGAACCTCGAAGGAACAGTGATGGCATCGGCGAGCTCGTATTCGCGCTCTTCCAGATCGACTACACGCGGATCGATCCCGCGGAATCGCAGCTTCTGAAGCGCATATTCCTCCCGAAGAATGCGATCCTGAAACCGGATGTGACTCGATCCCCGATCGGCGAAATACCGCATTCCCTTTTTTTTCGCCGCCACGCCGCTTTGCAGCGCGGATCCGGAGAGACCGCAAAAGACGTCGGCGGAGGGCATCGATCTGGCGACGAAAGCGTCGAAGGACCGCTTGCCGAGATATTCCAGCTCCCTCGCAAGAACTCCCTCCGGGATTCCGGCTCGCAACAGAGCAAGCCGTGGGGTTTCGATCCACGGGAAGCTTTTCACAAACCTGGCATCGAGCTTTTCCTTTGCCGTCTTGAAACGGGGACGCCCGGTGAAGAGGGTGTGGAGGTCGCCGGTGCGCGCGAGCTGATAGCCCAGCTCGAAGGAGTGGAAACGGCCCGTGGTAGAAAGCACGACTTTCAAAGAGTGCTTACCGCCTCGATCATGCTCGCCATCAACTCCTCGTTCACGTGTCCGTTCTCAAGCGCGCGCCTCTGTCCATTGGCTGCAATGCGTGCTCGCTTCGATTCGTCAGCCAGAAGCGACGCGCAGACATCGCCGCACTCCGCGGCGCTGTTCCAGAAGACGGCTTCCCTGCCTTCCACGTAAAGCTCCTGGTGCTCCGATGTTCGCTCGGCGCAGAGGAGACTCCCGATGTAGGGGATTTCGACGGATCGGTGGGTGTGGAGATCGCGGTTACCCTTTGACAACATTCCAATGCAGATCTTCGAATACTTGATGGCATCGCGATAATCGGTGCCGGAAAGCGCAGGACCGCGCCAGAACTGCCGGAGGACGGCCCATTCCCGGGCTCGGTCCCAGCGGTCGCCGTAAATGCTGAGGGGGATGCCGCGCGCAACGAGCTCCGCGAAAAACGGCCCCCGCTCCGGCATCCAGGTCCCGATGAACGATACCTCACTCGCCCAGCGCTTCTCCGCGCTCGCGGTCGGGGATCCCGGCGCATGCTCGACTTCGTCGGCGGTGCGAACACGGTGCATCACTTTCCTTGCGCCGGAGGCAAAAGCTTCAGCGACGTTTTCTTTCCGCACCACGACGACCAGGTCATAGCTCGGCACAGCCTTGAGAAAGAGCCACCAACGCTTGCCATCCCGCTGTCCGAACGGGTCGTCGGCGTTGTAGTAGAGCACCGGACCGAACTTCTTTCTGAGGTCGGCTACGAGCCTGGGCCCCACCAACTCCCCGTGGTTCACCAGCACGAGATCGGCTCCGACGTCCATTGCCAGGACGCGGCTGCGCACAATCTCCTCGAGAAATCGCCCGCCAGTGTGCCACGACCATTTGTCGAGCAGGGGAATAGCCGGCAATAGCCGTTCTGGCCACACCAGTGTGACCGCATGACCGAGCCTGCGCAGTGCGTTCGCCCGATGGAGCGATGTTCCTCGATCTTCCCCGAGGTAGAGGACGTGTCTCTTGCTGTCAGGCACGTTCAGTCCAGCGCGGCTCCAGGCAGGGCGGACTCCGCCTCGGGTTGACGTGGAGAAGGGTGTCCCCCGTTGGCGGCAGCGCGGAGCGAGTCGGCGATCGGCCCATACACCTCGCGGCGTGAGAAGTGTTTCACGGCGTAGTCGCGTGCGTTACGGCGGCAGCGCGCGGTATCCACCTCACCGTCGCGGACGGAAAGAATGCTGCGCGCGAGCGCCGATTCATCTTCGGGGGACGTGGTGATTCCCCCGCCGCTCGCCGACACGATCTCACCCGTCTCACTATGCGGTGCGCACGCCGCGACGACCATCGCACCCGCACCCATCGCGGTGACGAGCTTCGACGGAACGACGATGTCGATCGCCTCCGGCACCTGGCTGACGAGAAACACATCCGCACCGCACAGCATGTCAGGGAGCAGCTCGCGGCCGAGAAAGCCGGCGTGAGTGACGTTCTCCAGTCCCATCTCTCTTTTCTGGCGGAGGAAGGCATCCCTGACCGCGCCGTCGCCGATGACGAAGAAATGGATGTCCGGTTCGTCGCGCAGTAGTGCCGCTGTCCGCAGCAGCAGGGGCAAATTCTGTTTCTCGCCCATGTTGCCGGCATGAACCACAGCAAATATTCCCTCCGGAACAAACTGCTTGCGGAAACGGTTCGCCTCGACCGCAACGGGCGCGAGCTCAATGGCGTCGATCGTGTTCGGAACGACGCGGATTTTTTCCGGCGCGGACGTGGCCTCGCCGATTCTCCGGCGCATCCCGTTACCGAGAGTATAGATCTCGTCGGCGGCGGCGTACAACGCGCGCGCGAGGTGCCGCGACACTGCGATCAGCACCGGGTTTCGCAGCATCCCGAGCTCTATCGCCGCATCGGGCATGACATCCTGAACGAAAAGAACGCGGCGCTTCCGCATTACACCCGCGATGGCCGAGGCCACCCAGGCGAGGGCCAGATCCGGCGAAACAATGTAGGCGGTGCTCGCTCCGCGGAGCGCACGAACGATGTTCGGGATGGACAGGAGACAAAGCGAGAGCTCGTGAGCAATGCGCGAAAAGGCGCGCGGAGCTTCGGTCGCGTGGTGCCACGCCCTGAGAACCTTGATATCCCCGAGGCGCTCCTCTCGCCAGAGCGATCCCTCGTAGCCAGGGTAAATCCGCCATTCCGGATAGTATGGGAAGGCGGTCGCCACTCGC
>JACCRL010000163.1 GCA_013813605.1 Gemmatimonadaceae bacterium | reverse complement strand
TTCAGTATCTCTTCTCCGGATTGCTCGCCTTCCTGGCGCTTTGGATCATCGCCGCTGCATTCACGTGGTTCCCGATCGTCGGAGCCCTGCTTCGCGTGCTGGCGGTATCGGTCACGTTCGTGGCGGTGACCACCGGGTTCGGCGCTGTCATCCTCTCCTGGTGGCGCGGCAGGCGCCGCAAGAACGCGGTGGCGGTCTAGGCGGACCAGCTCCGTCGTCGCGGAGGTTAACTAACGGGAGACTACCTGCCGGGGGCTGTCGCCTTAGCTGCTATGGGCTGCGGGGCGAGGACTTCCTTGTACTTCGTCAGATAAGTTTCGAGCTTTTTGCGCCTGTACTGCATGATCCAGCGGGGATGCTCGAGCGCTTCGATATTCTCGAAGAACCCGTGTTTCTGATTGAGCTCGTTGAGAAACCTGGCATTGTCGCCGATGCCGAGCACGATCGCGCGGTTCCGGCTCCCACCCAGCGCGATCTGCTGCTCGATCGACCTGACGATGAATGGAGTCACCGCCCGGGTCAGTGAACGGTCGTCGTAGTAGTTCATGTTGATCCCGCCTCGCGTGAAGCCAAGGGGAGAGACGGCCGTCAGGAAATACCGTTTGTAGAAGTACCGCGGTCCGCCAAGCCGCTCGATCATTTCGTAGATGAAGACCGACGACAGCTCCCGCTGCCGTGGCAGGCCAGTTCCGATGCCGCAGTGCTGCGCGAGCGCCACCGGGTCGGTGAACGTGACACCGGTAATTCCCGCCCCAAACCTGCCGGGATTGATGCCGAACACCAGAACGCGCTCATCATTATCGCCGTAGAACGCGTCGAGAAATTTTCTCACCCCGGCGCGGACTCCGGGCTCCGCGTGCGGATTCATCACGGTCACGCCGCGGGGTGTTCTCGGGGATCGGAGCGCCTTGTAGAACTCGAGCACGCGCGACCCAAACGTCGAAGCCTTCACCAGCGCCAGCGGTCCTTCACGCGAATTACGCCGGTGGGAGAGTTGCTGCCTCGCCTGCGAACAACGCGCCCAGGCCGCGCCCAAGTTCGGTCAAAGCGACCGCGGCGGGTGCGTCCGGCTCGCTGACCACGATCGGCTGTCCGCGGTCCGCTCCCTCGAGCACCGCCGGATAGAGCGGGATCTCCGCCAGCAGAGGCACACCTAACTCAGCCGCGAGGCGGCCGCCGCCGCCGGTGCCGAAGATCGCCGTGCGGTCGCCGCAGTGAGGACAGAGGAAGTAGCTCATGTTCTCGACGATCCCGAGCACGGGCACGTCAACGCGCTGAAACATCTTCGCGCCGCGCAGCGCGTCTCCCGACGCGACTTCCTGCGGAGTGGTGACGATGATGGCGCCGTGCACCATCGTCGCCTGCACGAGCGACAGCTGAGCGTCGCCGGTTCCGGGCGGCATGTCGACAAGGAAGTAATCGAGATCACCCCACTGCACGTCGCGCAGGAACTGCGTGATGATCTTCATGATGATCGGTCCGCGCCAGATCGCCGGCTGGTCGCGCTCGATCAGGAAGCCGAGACTCATGACCTTCACGCCGTGGGCTTCGAGCGGAATGATCTTCTCATCGTGGACGGGCGGTTGGGCGTTGACGCCCATCATGCGCGGCACGTTCGGGCCATAAACGTCGGCGTCCATCAGCCCGACGCGCGCACCCTGCTTCGCGAGCGCGATCGCGAGATTGGTGGCGACGGTCGATTTTCCGACCCCTCCCTTGCCGCTCGAGATGGCGACGATCCGCCCGAGGCGCGGATAGGCGACGGGAGTCGGCGCCGGAGGAACGGGCCGCTGCGCGGGCGCTTCCTGGCCCATCACCGGCAATGTGCGCGACGCTGCCTTCGGCGGAGGAGCGGGCGGGCGAGCTGGCGGCGGCGCCGTGATGGCCGCTGAGGCGTCCTTGACGTCCACCCGCACGTCAGTGACGCCCGTAATTCCCTGCAGCGCGAGACGAACGTCGCGGACTATCGTCGCGTCGTCGCTGGGTGCGAGGAGGACGGTCAGCCGGATTTTCCCCTGTGTCGTGGTGGCGATGTCGCGCACCATCTCCGCCTCGAGCACGTTGGTGCCGACGCGGTTGTTGCGCACACGGGACAGCGCGTCGATGATGCGGTCCTGCAGGTTCGGCTCAGACGTACTCATGCCGCAACTTACTCAGGGCGTCGCGCGCGGGCGGTCCGATTCAGCGAGAAACACGCGTGCTGCGGCGACGACGTCGTGCCGTACCGCATCGAGAGTTCCTGGAATGAGCGCTCCCGATGCGCGCGCGTGTCCGCCGCCGCCGAACTGGCGCGCGAACTCGTTTACATCGACCGCTCCGGTGCTCCGGAACGACACCTTCACCTTGCCATGCCCAAGGTCGCGGAAGAAAAGCGCCATTCGCGTTCCGCCAACCGAACGCGGGTGCTCGGCGATTCCTTCAAGGTCCTCGGACTTGAGTCCGTACTCCTCAGCGGCCCCCGCGGCGACCGAGATCCACGACAGCCCGTACTGCGGGTCGACCTCCAGCGTCGCGAGCGCGTCGCGCAGCAGGTGCAGCCTGCCAACGGGGATCGATGCGTACAGGCGGCGGTACATCTCCTCCGGCTCGACGCCACAGGCGATCAGCTGCCCCGCGA
Organism: Gemmatimonadaceae bacterium; assembly: GCA_013813605.1. Taxonomy (GTDB): domain Bacteria; phylum Gemmatimonadota; class Gemmatimonadetes; order Gemmatimonadales; family Gemmatimonadaceae; genus UBA4720. The sequence continues at coordinate 8,344 of JACCRL010000163.1, read as the reverse complement.
TGCTGAGGCATCGCGCAGAAGTGTTGCTGAAGCGAAACCCGCCGGTGTCGGTGAGCATGGCGACGTAGAGAGCGCGCGCGATGTCGGGCGTGATGTCCAGGCCCAGGACTGACGCTAGATCATAGATCAGCTCACCAGTCGCACACGCGGTCGTATCGTCGAATATCACCGTGCTCGGTGGATCGTCTCCGGGCAGATGGTGGTCGATCACGACCTTGGGGATCGTAAGCTTGCGGACCGTTTCGGCGAGCGAACCGAGACGTTTCACGTCAGAGATATCGAGCACCGCCAGCACGTCCGCCTTTTCGAGCGCCCTGGGTCCCTGCTCCGATTCATCGCGCACATCGTCGCCGAGCAGGAAACGGTACGTCTCCGGCCACGGGGTCGGGTTGACGACGCTCGCGCTCAGGCCCATCTGGCCCAGCAACCGGCACAGCGCGGCTTCCGAGCCGCATCCGTCGCCGTCGGCATTGATGTGAGTCGATATTGCGACAGAGCGTCCCGCGCTGAACTCCCGCGCGAGACGCTCTATCGCTTTTCTCCGGTGCTCCGGTACCGCAAGAAGGTCGATCACCTGCCGGTTGAGATCAGCTGGTGCCCTCTGCGCGCCCGAGCTTCGAGTGGCGCTTGCCATAGAGGAAGTAGATCGCGAGACCGATAATCATCCATACGATCAACCGCTCCCACGTCGCGCGGGGGAGGCTGGACATCATGTAGCCGCAGATCCCGATGCCGAGTAGCGGCACCAGCGGCACGAACGGCGTGCGGAATGGCCGCGCGATGTTCGGTGACTTGTAGCGCAGCATGATGATGCCTGCGCAGACGATAATGAAGGCGAACAGCGTCCCGATCGATACCAGCTCGCCGAGGAGCCCGATCGGGAAGAGTCCGGCAACGACAGCGGCGACAGCGCCGGTGAGAATCGTCGTGACGTACGGTGTCCTGTACTTCGGATGCACCTTGCCGAAAACCGGCGGGAGCAGGCCGTCTCTCGCCATCGAGTAGAAGATGCGCGGCTGTCCCATGAGCATCACCAGCACCACCGAGGCGAGTCCGGCAATTGCGCCGATGTTGACTATCGGCTTGAGCCACGCGAGTCCCGGTCCGGCCTTGTCGATGGCGACGAACACCGGGTGCGGCACGTCGAGCTCGGTGTAGTTGGCGAGACCGGTCATGACGAGCGCCATCAGGATGTAAAGCACGGTACAGAATGCCAGCGACCCGAGAATTCCGATCGGCATGTCCTTCTGCGGATTCTTTGCCTCCTGCGCAGCGGTAGACACCGCGTCGAACCCGATGTAGGCGAAGAAGACGACCGCGGAGCCGCGAACGATTCCGCTCCAGCCGTAGTGGCCGTACTCGCCGGTGTTGGGCGGAATGAACGGGTGCCAGTTCGCCTGGTTCACGTACATGAAGCCGAAGCCGATCACCAGGAAAACGATGGTGACCTTGAGGATGACGATGAGATTGTTGAAGCGCGCCGATTCCTTGATGCCGATCACGAGCAGCGTTGTCATCAGGCCGATGAGAAGCATCGCCGGCAGGTTGATGAGCGCGCCTGTCGAGGTGAATCCTTCCGCTTGGGTAAGAACACCGGCGGCGTCGAACTTGGCGGTCTCGGTGTAGGCAAGCGGCGCGTTGGTGAGACTGGCCGGCATCTGAATGCCGAGCTCTTCCATGAACGCGGTGAAGTACCCCGACCAGCCGACGGCAACGGTAGACGCGCCGAAGAGGTACTCCAGAATGAGATCCCAGCCGATGATCCAGGCGATGAATTCGCCGAGCGTCGCGTAGCCGTACGTGTACGCGCTGCCGGCGATGGGAATCATGCTCGCGAACTCCGCGTAGCAGAGTCCGGCGAAGAGGCAGCCCAGTCCGGCGAGGATAAACGAGTACACGATTGCGGGCCCGGCATACTGGGCGGCCGCGGTGCCCGTCAGAACGAAGATGCCGGCGCCGATGATCGCGCCGATGCCGAGCGTGGTGAGATTTAGCGCGCCGAGGGCGCGCTTGAGCTGATGGCCATCTCCGTCACCGGTTGCCTCCTGTTGGAGGGAAGCGATGCTCTTCTTCGTCCATAGACCCATACCAACTCCGCGGAAATAGTCGGAAGCGTGAAATACTTCTCTGAAACATTTGACCGTACGACGGTCGCAGAAGTTGTGTCTCGTGCCGCGCTTGTGTCAAGCAAGTTTCGGCATTCCGGTTTTTTTGTGCGCGCCGCGGCCTGGTCGGGTGGGTGCCTGCTTCGGCGGCAACGCTCGACTCTGTCGGAGCCCAAAGCGCCCCTGCGCGCTCCGCGCTCCGGGTCTGGTCTCCTCGGTCGCTCGCTTGATGCCGCCTGTGCAGACACCCACCCTCCCGTCCGCTCTCGACTTCAGCCCGAACGGCGAACAGCGTGCAAGACAAGCCCGCAGCTAGACCGAGTAGTTCGGCGCCTCGCGCGTGATGGTCACGTCGTGTGGATGCGACTCGCGAAGTCCGGCGGCAGTGATCCGCACAAACTCGGACTCGGTGCGCAGCTGAGAGATGTCGGCACAGCCGACGTAGCCCATTCCGCTCCTGAGCCCACCGACCATTTGGAAGATCACGTCGCTCACCGGGCCCTTGTAGGGGACGCGGCCCTCGATGCCCTCGGGCACCAGCTTCTTTGCGGACATCTCCCCGTCCTGGAAATATCTGTCGGCGCTGCCATCCTGCATCGCGGCGAGACTTCCCATGCCGCGGATCATCTTGAAGCGGCGGCCCTCCATGAGGATCGATTCACCCGGGCTTTCTTCCGTGCCCGCGAGCATCGATCCCATCATCACGCTCGACGCACCGGCGGCGAGGGCCTTCACGATGTCGCCCGAGTACTTGATGCCGCCGTCGGCGATGACCGGCACATCCCCCGCTCCCTCGACCGCATCGAACACTGCCGTGAGCTGAGGCACGCCGACTCCCGTTACTACGCGTGTCGTGCATATGGAGCCGGGACCGACACCGACCTTCACGGCATCCACTCCGCGCTCGACGAGCGCGCGCGCACCTGCCTTAGTCGCGACGTTGCCGGCGACGAGCTGTACGTCGGGAAACATCTCCCGCACCACTGCCGTTGCTTCGAGCACTCCTTCCGAATGACCGTGCGCGGTATCCACGATCAGCACATCGACGCCGGCATCGACCAGCGCCCGCGCGCGGTCACGGTAGTTGGCAGCGCCAATCGCCGCCGCGACGCGGAGCCGGCCGTGCTGGTCCTTGTTGGCGTTGGGGAAATCGCGCCGCTTGTGGATGTCCTTCACGGTGATGAGTCCGCGCAGGACTCCCTTCTCGTCCACCACCGGCAGCTTCTCGATGCGATGCCTGCCGAGTATCGCCTCGGCTTCCTCCAGCGTCGTTCCCACCGGTGCCGTGACGAGATTCTTCGCCGTCATCGCCTCGCGGAGCGGGCGGTCGAGCACACGCTCGAACTGAAGGTCGCGATTGGTGATGATGCCGACGAGGTGGCCGTCGCGGTCCACGATCGGGACGCCGGAGATCTTGAAACGCGTCATCAGTGACACTGCCTCGCGGAGCGTTGCTTCGGGAGACAGCGTGATCGGGTTCATGATCATCCCGCTCTCCGAGCGCTTCACGCGGTCAACTTCAGCGGCCTGACGGTCGATCGCCATGTTCTTGTGGATCACGCCGATGCCGCCGGCGCGCGCCATCGCCATCGCCATGTCGGATTCGGTGACGGTGTCCATCGCCGCGGACGCAAACGGGACGTTGAGCGAAATTCCTCGCGTAAACAGCGACGACGTGCTCACGTCTTTGGGGTGCACCAGCGAGTGACGCGGCGAGAGCAGGACGTCGTCGAAGGTGAGCACCACATCGGCGCGGACGCGGGTCGATGCCGGCTTGGCGGCGGCAGACGCCTTGATGCGCGAAAGTCCGCTTCCGGAGGGTGCCGGAGAGGCGGACTTTGATGTCGGCCGAGACGTGGTTGCCATAGCTAAAGGTATGGCAACGACCGGGGTGATTCCAGTGGGAGCCTGGCCTGCCGGGGGTACCGCTCGCAGGCGCGGGAGTTAGCTGAACCTTCCCTGACCCGACTACTTTTCGCGTTGCCCCATTCACTTCGACAGGAGCCGCCGGTGTCCACGCTCACTGAGTTCAAGTCTTTTCTCGTCAAGCAAAACGTCGTCGCACTTGCCATTGCCGTCGTCATCGGCGCGGCGCTCGGCACACTGGTGACGGCACTCGTCGATGACTTCATCATGCCGATAATCGCCGCAGCGGTGGGGGGCGGCGGGGAATGGAAGGAAGCGATGTGGACGGTCGGCTCCGTGAAGTTCGGAGTCGGCCATTTCCTCGCCGCGCTCCTCAACTTCATCATCATCGGCTTCGTCGCCTGGCGAATCTCGAAGATCTTCGTGAAGGCCGAGCCCGATAAGCCGACGAAAATCTGCCCGCAATGCCGGATGTCGATTGACGCGCAGGCAAGCCGCTGCGCCCATTGCACCAGTCAGCTTTCGGCTGCCTGAGGAACAGTCGAAAAACGTGATCAGGGTTCCTGCCGCATCCTCACAGCGATCCAATTCTCCCTACGGTCGTCGCCACTCACGCGCGATGCTGGTATTTCCCGCCTGGTCCACGGCCTGGACCAGAACCCGGTTTGTCGTTGCGCTGATCGCGACCGTGCGCTGTTCGTGGAACAAGATGCGCGTTGTCCACGCTCCCGCCGTACGCTGTTGGATCGCCCACCACCGCGCAGGCTCGCCGGCAGCAGGGCTGATTTGAATCGTGCCACCTGACTCGCTAACCCCGGGCGCGAGCGGTGCCGTAGAATCGAGCCACGGGCTGGCAGGAACAAGCGACCGGGTCGTGTAGAGGTCGGTCGAAAGAAGCGACGCCAGAGCGCCGCCGTGCTGTTTCAAAGTCCACGTTGTGTTATAAAGAATGTGGCCGGTCCCGCCTGGGCGACTGCGGGTTACGCGGATCTGTTCCGGAATCTCCTGCATGCTGAAGGCAGAAGCTTTCCCATCCTGCACCTTGTATGCGGCGAGGCCCGGCCAGACGTGGCGCGCTTTCACGTTCTGGCCAAGCCACCAGTCAAGAAGCGCGGGAAAGCTCTGTTCCGGGGCGGAAATGGCCCAGTAGAGTTGTGGAGCGAGGTAGTCCACCCAACCTTCCTGCAGCCACTTCCTCGCGTCGGCGTAGATGGATGCAAAGGCATCCAGGCCCTTGACGCCAGACGGAAATCCCGGCCGCCAGATACCAAAGGGCGAAACGCCAACTTTGATGGTTGGCTTGATCTCATGCGCTTCCCTGTACATTCGCTCGACGAAGCGGTCGATGTTTCTCCGTCGCCAGTCATCGCGCGGCAATCCACCGCCATACCTGGAAAAGGTAGCGTCGTCGGGAAAGGGGATGGCGGTGCCGTTCGGGCCCAGCTGCACGTACGGATAGAAGTAATCGTCCGCATGAATCGCGTCGATGTCGTAGCGGGATATGATGTCGCGAATCACGCGGATCGAGTGTTCCTGGACGTCGGGCTCACCCGGATCGAGCCAGATGTTGCTTCCGTATACGCGCACGATGTCGCGGCGAGTGTAGAACAGGTGCGATCGGGAAAGCTTGAGGGTGTCCGCAGTATTCCCGGCTCGAAAAGGATTTACCCAGGCGTGAAGCTCCATCCCCCTGGCATGGGCTTCCTGGATAGCCAGTGCGAGGGGATCGTAGCCGGGATTGTTGCCCTGAGTGCCGGTGAGCAGCGACGCCCAGGGTTCGAGGCTCGATTGATACACCGCATCCGCCGCGGGTCGTATCTGGAAGATGACGGTATTTATCCCGGTTGCCGAGGCGCGCTGGATGATGTCGACCAGCTCCGCACGCTGCTGATCCGCGCTGAGGGTCGCTCGGCTCGGCCAGTCGATGTTGGCCACCGTCGCTATCCAGAGTCCGCGCATCTCGCGCTGGATTGGCGGGACCATCGTTTCTTCCGGGGGGGCTGGCGGAGGCGCGGTAATTTCATTCGATGACCCGGCGCACGCAGCCACGAGCCCGGCAACAGCGAGCGTCGTCAGCGCCCGGCACAGTCGCGCAAGACGGCGCTCAGCCACCGAGCAGGTACCTGCGAATGAACTCGACGGTCGCGTAGAACTGGTAGTCGACGTTCGCCTTTTTCCGGAAGCCGTGGCCCTCGTCCGTCGCCATCAGGTACCAGACCGGGGTTCCGTTCTGCTTGACACGCGCGACCATCTGCTCGGCCTCAGTGCGCGGGACGCGCGGATCGTTGCCGCCCTGAACCACGAACAGGGGCTTTGAGATCTTCGACGCGTTGTTGATGGGCGCGATGCGCTCGAAGTAATCGCGAATCTCCGGCAGTCGCTCGTCACCATACTCAGCGCGGCGCAGGTCGCGACGGTACGATTCCGTGTTCTTGAGGAAGGTGTTGAAGTTCGAGATGCCGACGACGTCGAGTGAGCAGCAGATCCGGTCGTTGTAGCTGGTTGCGACCGCAAGCGTCACGTAGCCGCCGTAGCTGCCGCCCGTGACCATGACCCGGCGCGGGTCGAGGTCGGGCTGTTGCGCGATCCAGTCCAGCAGGGCGCCGATGTCGCGCACCGACTCTTCACGCCGGACGCCGTTGTCGAGCTTGATGAACGATTTTCCGAATCCGCTCGAACCGCGCACATTGGGGTAGATGATCGCGACGCCCAGCTCATTCAGGTAATAATTCGACCGGCCCTGAAAGGCCGGACGGGATTGTCCTTCCGGCCCTCCGTGAACGTTGATGATTACCGGACGCCTGCCCGTGAAGCGTTGCGGCGGGCGATAGTAGAACCCGGTGATCTCCCGCCCGTCAAACGACGGCCAGCGAATGAGCGACGGCTCGCGCAAGTCACTGGCGGAGATGCCTCCGAGCTCGCTCGCCGTCCATCGCGTCAGCGTCCCCGTGTCCACGTTGACGGAGAAGACATCGCTCGGACCGCGGGCAGACGACACCGAAAAGCCGAGGTCGCGCGAGTTGCGGTGCCAATCAACGCCGCCGATGACGCCGCTCGGAATGCCCGGCAGACTCCGGACGCGCCTGCTACGCGTGTCCATGTGATAGAGCCGGGAAATTCCCGCTTCATTGGTCACGAATGCGAGACTGCGCCCGTCCTCGGAGAGGTCGAACTCCTCGACGTCCCACTTGATCGAAGCCGACAAGGGCGTGACGCGCCGTGAGGCAAGATCAACGTAGGCAAGCTGCGCGAACTCGGAGCCGGCATCGCTCGTGAGGTACACACCGCGTCCGTCCCGACTGAACCGCGCCCCCCCGTATGCAACCGTGTCGCGGCCTTCGGGAATGAGCAGCGTACGGTTCCCGCTCGCGATGTCGACCAGGAAAACGCGGCTTTGATTGACGGAGAGGTACTCTCCGACCAGCAGGGTGCGGTCGTCCGGCGACCAGTCGCTCACGCCCCAGCCTCCACCCGGGAGCTCGAGCAGCCGCCGATCGGTGGCGGGCGCGAGCGGATCCATGATGTAAATGTCGCGGTCGGTGCCGTTGCGGCGTGTGCTCGCATAGGCGATGCGGTCTCCGCGACTGCTCCACCTGATACCGCCGTTCTGGGAGCGGCCACCATCGGTGATGCGCGTACTCATCCCTGTGGCGAGGTCATGACGGTAGATCTGTCCGAACTCGTTGCCGCCAACGTCCCTCGTGAAAAGAAAGTATCTCCCGTTCACCGGCTGAAACGACGCGCCAGTGACGGGCTCCTCGAAAAACGTGAGCTGGGCGCGGGCCCCGCCCGGCGCGGCAACACGATGGATTTGCGCCACGTTCCCGAAGCGGGTGCTGATCAGAATCTCCCGCGACACCGGGTGCCAGTCGGCGAGCGACGCACTGCGCGACTCGGTATAACGCCTGACTTCGTCGCGCAGGGTCGCCGGGATGGGCGGGACCCCATCAACGACCAGATTCGCCGCGGGCGTGACGACCGCGAGAGGAGCGGCTTGCGCCGCGGCATCCTCCGCAGTGAGCAGCATGAGCGCGGCAATGACCGTAAACAGAGCCGTCCGCACGGCAGCGGCGTGCTGTCGGACCGGGAAGATCATGCTATTCTCCTTGGGCGAGAGCATATGATTCGAGGCAACCGCATTTGCGGCACCTGAAAGTGGTCATGTCGAGCATCTGATCCTTGTCCAGCTTGAGCCCGACCCAGAAACTTTTTTGCGGAAAGCCTGGCGCCCACTGCGCGGGGTTGGCCCCGCCGTGCGTAAGGTCAACGACGTAACCGGGGTCCATCGTGGATTGGCAACGCGGGCATCGTATGACAGATGGCATCTTGGGAGAGTTAGCTGTAAGAGCGCAGGCCCAGCCGGTGGTAGTTGA
>JACCRL010000124.1 GCA_013813605.1 Gemmatimonadaceae bacterium | reverse complement strand
CCGGACACCGCCTCTCACCCCGTCACCGCGCCAAGCGCCGAAGGAATTGCCTTCCGCGGGCTTCGTGACCCGAGAGTGCCGTGGGAGGCGCGCCCCAACAACGGCACCGGTAAGTGCTTCAGCTCGCCGATTTTCTGCTGGTGGAACGACAACTACTTCACGCTCGAGGCGGACGTACCGCTCACATCCGGGGTCGAGGCGCGGTTGATCGAAGCCGAGGCCGCGCTCCAGGCGGGAAATCCGGCCCTCATGCTCACCAGGCTTAACGGCCTTCGGAGAAGCTCAAACTCGCTTCTTCAGCGGCTCTACGCCGGCCAGAAGCAGGTTTTCTTTGATCCAATTGGTGGTGGACCCTTCGTATTTGCTGACCTTGCGGATCCGGGAATTGGTCTGGCTACTCCGGGCGAGCAGTTCGATGCGCGCCGCCGGCTCCTTTTCCAGGAGCGAGCACTTTGGCTCTACAACACGGGCCACCGCCAGGGCGACCTGCGCCGGCTGGTTCGAAACTACCGCTTACCCCAATCGGCAGTGTGGCCGACCGGCCCGCATTTCCGCGGTGGCAACTACGGCACGGATGTCTCGTACCCGGTTCCGTTCACCGAGCAGAACAACAAGCGGTTCGATCCTACAACCTGCGTGACGAGCCAGTCGTAGCAGACGGGGATAAGAAGAAGAACCGCGGAGTGCCGAAACTGGCGCTCCGCGGTTTTCTTTTGCGCGGCGGTCAGCCGCTGAAGCGTGAACGCAGCAGGGCGCGGAGATCCAGCACAGGCTGACTGGGGAGCGCCTCCTCGCGCGCGGGGGCGTCGTCGGTGCCGAGGGCAACGCGCTGCATGCGATCTCGCACGCCGCGGTCGATGAAGCGGCACAACTGGTCGAGAGAGTAGTCGGCGCCCCTTCGTGAGGAGTACGCGTTGAGCGGGTAGGTGACGCTCAGGTTGTTCCGCGCCCGCGTGAGTGCGACGTACATCAGGCGCCGCTCCTCTTCGGTGTCATCGTCGTTGTTCAGGCAGCGGGCCGAGGGAAACCAGCCGTCCACTGCCCAAATGACGAAGACCGCGTCCCACTCCTTTCCCTTGGCCGAATGGGCCGTGCTGAGCACAAGGTGGTCATCCTCGTCGCGGGTGCCGCCGGCAAGGTCCTGGGTGGCCTGTGGCGGCTCGAGGGCGAGGGCGGAGAGGAAGGTCGCGCGGTCCGGATAGCCGGCGGCGATGATCTGAAGCTGGTCGAGGTCCGCGAGTCGGGGCTCGACACGGTCATACCGCTCGCGGAGGATACCGTCGTAAAGCAGTCTCACGCGTGATATCTCTGCCGTCACCTGTGCTTCCTCGGGGCTGTGGCCTGTGCGGAGCGCGTCAAGGAGATTTACCAGTGCGGAGTGTGCCTCGCGCGCGCGGGGCGGAGGCGCGTAACGGCCGAACGCCGCCGAATCCCACGCGGCCGTCGCCATCGAGTCGATTGCTGCGCGCGCCGTTGCGTCGCCGATGCCCGGGAGGAGCAGGAGCAGACGGTACCAGCTCACTTCGTCGCGAGGGTTTTCCAGGATGCGCAGGAAGGCGAGCACGTCCTTCACGTGCGCCGCCTCGAGAAACTTGAGGCCGCCCCACTTCTCGAACGGGATCTTGCGATTGGTCAGCTCGATCTCGAGGTCGGCCGACATGTACCCGGCCCGAAAGAGCACTGCGATCTCGCGGAGCGGCGTCCCCTCCTCGTGCAGCTCGAGAATGCGATCGACCACGAAGCGCGTCTGCTGCTGCTCGTCGCGTGCCGCCACCAGCCATGGCGCTTCTCCGCCCGTACGCTGGGTCCAGAGATTCTTGGTAAAGCGCTCGGACGCGCGTGAAATCACGGTGTTGGTGACGTCCAGAATCGGTTTCGTCGATCGGTAGTTCTGCTCCAGCGTCACGGTCGTCGCGCCAGGAAACTGCTTTGGGAAATCGAGGATGTTGCGGAAGTTGGCACCGCGGAACGAATAGATGCTCTGCGCGTCGTCGCCCACGACGGTGATGTTGCTGTGTGTGCGGCACATTCCGCGCAGCACGCGGGCCTGCAGCGAGTTGGTGTCCTGGTATTCGTCAACGAGGATGTGGTCGTACATCCCCGTCATCCGCTCGGCCAGCTCAGGCGAGGCCTCGAGGAGGAGAGCCCAGAAAAGAAGAAGGTCGTCGTAGTCGACGAGATTCCGCTCCTGCTTCCGCCTCGTGTAGTCGGCGTAGATCTTCCCGAAGTCCTCGAGGTACTCAACGAACTGCGCGTATCCGTCGCGCACGATGTCGTCGATCGAGATGCCGGTGTTGATGTGGCGCGAGTAGACATACTGGAGCGTTTCCTTCTTGGGAAAACGCTTTCCCTTCGCGCCGTATCCGAGCTGGGCGCGCGAGAGCTGGAGCAGGTCGGCCGAGTCGCCCTGGTCCATGATCGTGAAATCCTTTGCCAGTCCGGCGGCCTCGCCATACTTCCGCAGCAGCCGGTGGGCGGTCGCATGGAAAGTCCCGCCGTGCACGCGCTTGCTGCTGCCCCCGACGAGCGTCTCGACGCGGGAGAGCATTTCCTGGGCGGCGCGGCGCGTGAAGGTGAGGAGGAGAATTCGCTCTGCCCGCACCCCTTGTTCGATGAGGTGCGCGACGCGGTAGACGAGGGTGCGCGTTTTACCCGTGCCCGCACCAGCGATGATGAGCAGCGGCCCATCGCCGTGCGTCGCCGCTGCCGCCTGCTCCGGGTTCAGCTCGGCGGCGAAGTCACGGCCGCTTCCCGGTGTCGTCGCCTGTTCACGCGCCGGATAGACACGAAGCGTGTCCGTCACGACATGCATCCCACGAGATCGGCGCGCGGCATCGGGAAGATCTCGAGCGCGAACGCTTTCGCGAATCGCGAGGCGATGGTGCCGGAGACCTCGTCCATCTCCGGCGCTGCGGCGCCGAGCTCGCGGCGCATCGAAGTCATGTCCACGCCGCTGATTCCGCAGGGAACGATGAGCTCGAAGAAGCTGAGATCCGTCGACACGTTGAGGGCGAAGCCATGCCACGTCACCCAGTCACGCGCGTGCACGCCGATCGATGCGATCTTTCGTCCCTTCGTCCAGACACCGGTAAATCCGGTGCTCGCCTCTCCGGGAATCGCATGCGCGGCGAGCGAATCGATGAGCACGCTCTCGAGCGCGCGCAGGTACCAGTGCAGGTCCTGCTTGTGACGCTTGAGGTCGACGATCGGGTAGCCGACGAGCTGCCCGGGTCCGTGGAAGGTGATATCTCCGCCGCGCTCGACATCGTGGATTGCCACGCCTCTGGCCTCGAGCTGCCCGCGTGAAGCAACGAGATTGCCCCGCTTGCCCGAGCGGCCGAGAGTCACGACCGGATCGTGCTCAACCAGAAGCAGAACGTCATGGGGAATCATGCCGCTGATTCTGTCGCGGGCGATGGCGCGCTGGAGCTCGAGCGCCTCCGCGTAGGGCATGCGGCCGAGGGCGACCGTCCAGAGCTCACGGTCAGCCACGGCGCGGTGCCGCCATCATGCGTGAATCATCTTCCCGAGTGAGTCGAGCGCCGCCTCGGCGACTGCCTCGGAGAGCGTCGGATGTGCGTGGATGGCGAGGTCGATCTCCTCGACCGTGTACTCGTTCTCACGCGCGACCGCGAGCTCGTGAATGAGCTCGGTGGCGTGGGCGCCGATGATGTGCGCGCCCAGGATCTCGCCGTATTTCGCGTCGCGGATGATCTTGACGAAGCCTTCCGTTTCGCCGGACGTGCGCGCGCGGCCGTTGGAGGAAAAGGAGAACTTGCCGACCTTGTACTCAACTTTTTTGTCCTTGCACTGCTGCTCGGTCATTCCGATCGAGGCGACTTCGGGGTGACAGTAGGTGGCGCTCGGAATGTTGCCGTAGTTCACGAGGTGAACATGCTTCTGGCCGGCGAGCAGCTCGGCGAGCACGGCGCCTTCCCGCGAGCCCTTATGCGCAAGCATCGGTGGGCCGGCGACGTCTCCAATTGCGTAGATGCCCTTCGCGGTCGTTTCGAGACGGTCGGTGATATTGATGAAACCCTGCTCGTTCAGCTGGACGCCCGCCTCCTTGAGTCCCAGGTCTTCAGTATTGGGCGCGCGGCCGGCAGCCACGAGAACTTTTTCCACTTCCAGGTTCTGCTTCTTGCCGCCCGTCTCTATGCTCATCGT
>JACCRL010000119.1 GCA_013813605.1 Gemmatimonadaceae bacterium | reverse complement strand
GTACCCGTGCCGACTTCCTTGGTGGTGAAAAAGGGCTCGAACAGACGCGCCTTCGTCTCGGCATTCATCCCCGTGCCGGTGTCTTTCACCGTCAGCAACACAACGCTGCCCGGATTTGCACCGCCCGTAATCCCAGGCGGAGCGTTGCTCGTTTCGATCGTGAGGGTGCCGCCGTCGGGCATGGCGTCTCGCGCATTGACGGCGAGGTTCATGAGGATCTGCTCGAGCTGGCCGGGATCCGCCCGCACGCGTCCGAGTCCCGGCGCAAGAATCGTCGTGAGCTGAACATCCTCGCGGAGCAGGCGCCGGAGCATCTTCTCCACCTCAGTTACCACCCTGTTCAGGTCGAGAACCTTCGGCTGAATTACCTGTTGCCGGCTGAAAGCGAGGAGCTGTCGGGTCAGTCCCGCAGCGCGATCCGCCGCCTTGTGGATCTCCTCGGCGTCGGCCCGTCGTTCGTCATCCTCGCCGAAGCTTTGGCGCAGCATGTCGCTGTACGCTGAGATGACGGTCAGAATGTTGTTGAAGTCGTGCGCGACGCCGCCAGCCAGCTGACCTATCGCTTCCATTTTCTGGGACTGTCGAACCTGCTCCTCGAGTCTCTTGCGCTCGGTGGTGTCGGCATAAATCCCCATCAGACCACTGAGTGCACCGGTGCCATTGCGCAGAGCCGATGCGGACAGATTCACATCGACGAGCCTGCCGTCCTTCCGCATCCGCTGTGTCTCGAAACTCACGAAACCTTCGCCGCACAGCGCCTGCTCGCGGATCAGCTTGAGATCGGACTGCTTCGTCTCGGGGACGTGTGGCTCGACTCGCCCAACCGCCTCGTCCGCCGTCCAGCCGAAGAGTCGCTCGGCGGCCGGATTCCAGAGCTTGACCCTGCGCTCGAGGTCGACCGTGACGATGGCGAGTGGCGATGCCTCGATGAGCGCGCGCACTGTTTGAGTGCTCTCGCGTAACGCTTCCTCAGCCCGCCTGCGTTCAGTGATGTCGCGGGCAAAGCCCCGCATGCCGACGACAACTCCATTGCGCTCGACGGGACTTTCCACCAACTCGAGCACTACGGTGTGCCCATCCGCGTGTCGGGCAAGCATTGAATAAGTGGAGCGCCCCGAGCCCTGGCGGAGGGCGGAGTCAGTGAGCTTAGCAACCAGCTCGTCCGACGGATCGCCGGTCAGCATGACCTCGTAGGGCTGCCCGACATAGTGGTCGGGTTGATATCCCAGCACACTGTTTACCGAGGGCGACAGATACTCGATTTTGTGCTCGAGATCGTGGATATAGAAGAAGACCTGCTCGCTTCCCTCAACCATGAGCCGGAAGCGCTCTTCATTCTCACCCAGCGCTTTCCCCGGGCCGCTTTCGCCCATGTCGTCCGTCCGCGATTTTCGCATCACGAATAGTGCTCGCAATCACTGCGCCGCGCCCGTACCGGCTACATCACCGCCCGGGACGAGGACGTTCAGCCTGAAGCAACCCAGGTGAAATCCTTCGGCTCACTCACGCCACTCGCGATGCCGCTCCCGCGACCGGCGTACGTGAAGCGGAATCCGATCGTCCCTCAACCTCGGCTCAGACTGAACTCAGAGCTCCCTCAAGCACCTTACTTTGCCTTGGTTCCCGGATTTCAAGGCGGGCGCGGGCCCGTGGCGCACGTTGTGCCGTATTGTCCAGGCCATGAACACGTCAAGCCGGCTCCCAGGCCAATGAGTCCGCGCACCGGAGTGGAAGCCGAGGCGATCGAGCGGCTGACGGAAGGCGTGAGGCCGCCCGAGGTTCGCGCAATTCTGCTGCAATGCCTGAGCGGAGATATCACGCCCGCAGTGGCAATAACGAGAATGCTGGCGGAGACCGTCGACGTTTCCATCGTACGCGGCGCAATTGACGAGGTCACGCGCCGCGCGGCATCGATCTCGCGCGCGAAAGACATGCTTGTTCACGATCGCGTGGACGACCTCACGCAGCTGTTTGTCGAGCAGAACCCTGGCTACTCGATCCGCCGCGCTCCCGACGACATGCCCGCGCGACCACGACCTTCAGGCCCGCGCTCCGGCGATGCTCCCGAAGCGCAGTCCGACCAGCCCACCGTCAGCTAGCCGGCGGAGCCGGCTTCTCCTCACGCATCACTTCCGGCGCCCGCCGTTCGGCATATCGCTGTATCGCCTCCAGCGTTGCCATGCAGAACCCCGCCCACGCGAGGCCGATCACGACTCCCGCGACGACGTCTGAAGGGTAGTGAACGCCGAGGTACATGCGGCTGGCGGATATGGCGACGATGAGGACGAGGGCGAGGGTCATCATCGTCCAGCGCGCCCACAATCTCCGGTTCAGCCGCGCGGCGAGGTAGGCGACGGTGCTGTAGACGATGGCCGCGCTCATCGCGTGCCCCGATGGAAAGGAAGAGCTCACCGCCTGCGTTCCCCACTCGATCACCTGCGGGCGCGGCCGGTGAAAGCCCATCTTGAGCACGGTGTTGAGAACGAGCCCGCCAAAGGTGGAGACGAGCAGCAGCAGCGCCGAATACTTGTGCTGCGTGAGCGTGAGAAAAAGACCGGCGACGAGCACGATCATCATCACCACCATACCGGTGCCGAGCGCCGTGATCTCGAGCATTAGAGAATCCGTGAGCTTCGAATGGTGCGCACCCATCCAGCGCAGCACCGACTCGTCGAACGACTGCGTCACGCCCGTCCGCACGTAGCTCGCAAGGCCGACGAAGATGAAGGTGCCGGCGAGGGCGATGACAAATCCGACGACGAGAAAAATCTCCAGTGCGCCGACGAAGGTGTCGGCGCGCATTGCCGCGGCGCGCAGCGCGCCATAAACGGGATTCCAGTAGTGCGACATCAGGCCGCGCCGCTCGCCGCGGCGCTCCTTTCCTACAGGCATCCGCTGGTCAGGATGTGGCGGGTGGATCATCGAGATCGTCGCGTCGGTCGGCGAGGCGCCGGTCGTCGCCGCGCCGGTCCTTCGGTGACCGCAGGCGAAGCCATTTCCAGGTGGCCAGCAGGCCAAGCCCGACGAAGATGAAGTAGGCCGGAAGCAGTATCTCGTGCAGCGCCGGCATGTTGCTCTCCAGCCGGTAGACGAGATATATCGCGACCAGCAGCGTAGCCCATACCACTCCCAGTTGCTTCGTATTGCGCCCGTGAATCATTTCGGCTTCCTTGCCCCGTTACCAACAGAAAAAAGAATGAACAGCAAGAAGCCCCACGACATTCACGCAATGCTCCGCCGTATTCGCAAGGAAGTGCGGAGCTTCGCCGACGCGGCGATGTTCCAGCTCTCCGACGAGGGCTTCTCGTCCCCGTTTCACCAGCTCGTTGCCTGCATGATCTCCGTGCGCACGCGCGACGAAGTTTCACTGCCGGCGGCGCTGCGCCTCTTCGGGGAGGCGCCGAGCGCGGCGGCGGTGAGCAGGCTCAGCGCCGCGCGGATCGCCACGTTGATACACCCCTCTGCATTCTACGAGACGAAAGCGGAGGACATTCGGCAACTGGCGAAGCGGGTAGTGGCCGAATACGGAGGCGCGCTGCCGTGCGATTTCGCGGTGATGACGTCCTTCCGCGGTGTCGGCCCCAAGTG
>JACCRL010000088.1 GCA_013813605.1 Gemmatimonadaceae bacterium | reverse complement strand
GTGCCCGCCGTGAATAGACAGGCAACGGCTGCGATTGCGGCGACCGCACCGGCAGGCCGGAGTCTGGCGAGCGATGGCTGGGTGGCTTGCATTGTCAATACCTTTT
The DNA here is from genome assembly GCA_013813605.1 of Gemmatimonadaceae bacterium. Classification (GTDB taxonomy): domain Bacteria; phylum Gemmatimonadota; class Gemmatimonadetes; order Gemmatimonadales; family Gemmatimonadaceae; genus UBA4720. The sequence goes on along the minus strand of JACCRL010000088.1, from coordinate 3,082 downwards.
GCGGAGTTTCATCTGCGGCGGGGCACCTTTTATGCCTGATAAAAAGGTAACGCCCTTTTCGACAGTTAACTAACAGGAGACACCCGTGCGACACAAGAACGTAGTTCTCACGTTGCTCGCAGCTCTGACGCTCGTTGGCTGTGCGAAGAAGGACTCACAGGACGCTGACACGACCGCCATGGCGCCCTCCGCGCCGGCGGGAGTAACCGCCGACACGATGGGGACCATGGCAGGGATGGATAACACCCCCGCACGCGACGCCGACCAGGAATTCCTTCGCATGATGACCGACCACCATCAGGGGATGGTAGAGATGGCCGATGTTGCGCTGAAAAAGGCTGCTACTCCGCAAGTCAAGTCCCACGGTACCAGGATGCGTGCCGCGCAGATAGCCGAGCAGCAGAAGATGAAAGCCATGCTGAAGGCCGATTATGGCGAGGAGAAGATGGCGATGGTCACCAAGGATGGTGCGTCGATGGTGGCGATGCTTTCCGGCGCGTCCGGGCCTGCGTTCGACCGGCAGTTCCGCGAGCACGTCATCATGCACCACGAGGAAGCGCTGAAGATGATCGACCGCTTCTCACCCCGCTTCACGAAGCCGGAGGTGAAGCAGATGGCGAGCAAGATGAAAGCCGATCAGACAAAAGAAATCGCGCAGCTGAAGAAGGAGCTGAGGTCGAGCTGAGCCAGAGGCGGCCCTGACGGCACTCGCGCTCGCGCTCACGCGCTAAGTGATCGATCAGTCACTGCTGGCGTGGTTCGTCCTGACCGCCGTGTCGGTGCTGTATGTCGCCTGGGACGCCTTTCACTCGAACCCCGAGATGACCGTGATGAAATGGGGCTTCATCCTCGTCACGCTTTTCATGGGTCCGGTGGGGGCGTTCATCTACGTCCTTTCTTGCAAGCCTCCGGTTCCGGAGGCTCACGCGGAATTTGTCACGCCACTCTGGAAACAGGCAGTGGGGTCGACGGTCCACTGCCTGGCCGGAGATGCGACGGGGATAATCCTCGCTGCCGCGCTGACCACCGCAATGGGCTTGCGCATGTGGCACGATCTCGTCGCCGAGTATGTTCTCGGATTCGTCTTCGGCCTGTTCATCTTTCAGGCCCTCTTCATGCGCGACATGTTCGGCGGATCGTACTCTCGGGCCGTGCGCAAGTCACTGTATCCCGAATGGGTTTCGATGAATGCGGTGATGGCGGGCATGGTTCCCGTGATGGTCATACTCATGAGCCGAGACATGTCGAGCATGCATCCGTCGTCGCTCCGCTTCTGGGGCGTCATGTCGCTGGCGACCATTGCCGGGTTTATCGCGGCCTACCCCGTAAACCTCTGGCTCGTCGGCGTAGGTGCGAAGCACGGAATGGGGACGGTACTCGCACTGGGGAAGGGAGGGGACACGCTCCCGCTTATGGCGGGAGCAGAGCTCGCGATTGCGACGCAACCCGTACAGGATCCCGGCATGCACTCACTTCACGGGGCGGCGCCGCAACCGAAAGCGAAAGCTGACATGCACTCACTTCACGGAGCTGCGCCGGCATCCAGCGGGAGCGACTCGACTTTGCCGCGGGTGACGTTGCCGCAACAGCTGGCGATGGCCGGGCTAACTCTTATCGCCCTCTGGGGAGCAACGCTGCTGGCTGGTGTCGGGGGCAAGCTGGGCATGGGAACGGGCACTCCCATGCCGGGGATGTAGCCTCCTCAGTCCATCTTCATCTTGCTGTGATCCATCCCTTTCATGGGATCGGGCTTGGCGGGCGCCTTTTTGACTGCCGGTTTTTTAGCCGCCGCCGCTTTGGTGGATTTCGCCGGGGCCCGTTTTGCGCTCGCAGCGCGTCGGGCGGATCGCCGGGCGGGGGCAGCGTGTGAGTGCGCCGGAGACATCGTGGAAGTGGCGCCCATCTTCTCCATCATCCGGCGCATCTCCGGGTCTGCCATCATCCGGGTGCGGATGACCGGGTCGGCCATCATCTTCATGTGCAGCGCCATCATCTTGTCGGCCTCTCCGCCTTGCATTGCGGCCATGTCGTGAGCCGGCGCGGTTGAGCCCGGCCCGGCCGGTGCCATGCCCGGCATGTTGGCGTGATTCGTGACCGGTGCCGCAGCGCCCGGTGTCATTCTGGAGTGATCCATTCCCGCCATTGGCTGTGTGGTGCCAACGCCCGGGGCCATCCTGGAGTGATCCATTCCCTTCATTCCGCTCATCCCGGGCATTGACGAATGCGAGACGACCGCGCCGCGCTCCACCGTCGGCGTGGGGAAGCCTGCCAGTACGCCCATGACCGGACCACCCATGTTCTCGATGCCCATGCCGTGCGACATCGCCTTCCATTCTTCGCGCGTCATCACGAAAGACGTGTTGTCCCGGTACCGGCTGGCGGCACGCATGATCTCGGTCCGCTTGCGGTCGCGCGGCACCGAAGGATTACTGAGAATGTCCGACACTACATCATGCATGGAATGCAGGTTGTCGAAGATCGTCGCTGCTTCGGGATAACGCGCCGTAAAGAGAGGGGCAACCGCGGGTGACATCGGCATCATCCGTGGCATGTTGGAAGGAGGGTTCTCGATCATCTGGCGGAACCGCGCTACGGTCGCCAGCACACCAGTCTGTCGCTCGTCCTTGTTCCGCCCGGCAAGCAGCGGCTCGTAAAGTCCGATCTGGAGCCAGTGGTACGCCCAGATCAGCCCGTTGAACTTCGGATAACCTTTCCGGAATGACAGTGAGTACGGCTGGCCCTCCATGAGATCCATGGACTTTGGAACGGAGCTGAAAGCCAGATCCTTGCGCGTCTTGTAGTAGCGAACGATTCTCGCCACTTCGACGTCTTTCTGCGCTGGGGCCAGTCTTTCGTCCGCCCAGACGTCATAGATCTGGCGGTGAAGCAGGTGAGCCCAGTCGAACATCATTTTTGCTTCGGGTGCGAGCTTCGCGTATGCGATCTCGATCGCCCCTTCCTCGAGGGGAAGGTTGGGCGGATGAACGAGGAGCTCGCGCGTGATGAAGTTGTATTCCTTTTCCTCCAACAGGCTGACCGGCGCGCCGGGGCGAGTCCACAGCCTTTCGTAGAGAATTGCGTG
>JACCRL010000039.1 GCA_013813605.1 Gemmatimonadaceae bacterium | reverse complement strand
CTTCACGTTCGTGTTCGTCGGCAACCTCAAGCCGGATTCGCTCAAGCCTCTCGTCGAGAAGTGGATCGGGTCGCTGCCTTCAGTTGGCCGCAGGGAAAGCTGGCGCGACGACGGCGTGCGCATCCCGCGTGGAGTGATCGAGCGTGTCGTGAAAAAGGGTGTCGAGCCAAAGTCGAGAACGGCGATCGTCTTCTCCGGCCCGATGGAGTTCGACCGCCGGAACCGGTATCAGCTCTCAGCCCTCTCCGAGTTCCTTAACATCAAGCTCAGGGAGACGCTACGTGAGGAGCGGGGTGGCACTTACGGCGTCGGCGTAAGCGCGGCTGCATCTGCGCACCCTTTCCCGTCATATCGAATGACAATTGGGTTCGGCTCCGCGCCGGACAAGCTCGAGGAACTTACGAGTGCCGTGTTCGCGCAGATCGACTCCCTGCAAACCATCGGAACGACCGACGCCTATCTGGTGAAGGTGAAGGAAGCCGCGCTCCGCTCGCGCGAGACCGCGCTCAGGCAGAACAATTATTGGCTGGCGCAGATCTCGAGCTTCGACATGAACGGCTGGCCGCTCGCGGAAATCCCCGCTGGCGACAAGCTGATTTCGTCGCTGACGACGTCGGCGCTCCGCGAGGCCGCGCTCAAGTACCTGCGCAAGGACAACTACGTTCGCGTTTCGCTCTACCCGGAAAACTTCGCCGTCGAGGCGCGTTGACGAATGGAAGATTCGCTTTATTTCTCGGAGCAGCACCTCGCCGTCAGGAACATGGTGCGGGAGTTTGCGCGCGACGAGGTCGCTCCAGTTGCCGCCGAGCTCGATGCGAAGGGCGAGTTTCCGTGGGCGAACGTAAAGAAGATGAGCGAGCTCGGGCTGCTCGGCATTCCATGGCCTGAAGAGCTGGGCGGATCAGGCCTCGATCTCCTCAGCTACATGATCGTGATCCACGAGCTGGCAAAGGTCGATGCGTCGCATTCGATCACCGTGTCGGCGCACACGACGCTTGGCACGTCGCCAATCGTCAACTTCGGCACCGACGCGCAGCGCCGGCGTTACGTCCCCCTCCTTGCCAGCGGCCAGGTGCTTGGCGGGTTCGGTCTTACCGAGCCGAGCGCGGGAAGCGATGCGGCCAGCACACAGTCAACAGCCGTGCGCAAGAACGGGCACTACGTCCTCAACGGTTCGAAGATCTTCATCACACACGGCGGTGTCGGCGAGATTTTCGTCGTGACCGCGGTCACCGAGCCAGGGAAGGGAACGAAGGGCATCAGCGCCTTCATCGTGACGAAAGAGGCGAGCGACCTCGACAAGGCGAAGCCGTTCGACATCGGCCACGACGCGTCCCTCGAAGACATGCGCGGATTTCGCGCCGGCAAGAAGGAAGACAAGCTCGGCTGGCGCGCATCGGATACGCGCGAGCTGATCTTCGAGGATGTCGAGGTGCCGGCCGAGAATCTTCTCGGTGAAGAGGGGGCAGGCTTCAGCAACTTCATGAAGACGCTCGACTCCGGACGCGTCGGCGTAGCGGCGCTGTCCCTCGGAATCGCCGAGGGCGCGTTCGAGCACGCGCTCAAGTACTCGACCTGGCGGAAACAGTTCGGCCAGGCGATCTCCAACTTCCAGGGAATTCAGTTTCAGCTTGCCGACATGGCGACGGAGATCGAGGCCGGCAAGCATCTCATGTTCCACGCTGCCTGGCTGGCGCAGAACAAACAGCCATTTGGCAAGCAGGCCGCGATCGCGAAGTTGTTCTGCTCCGAGCTGGCGATGCGGACGACGATCAAGGCGATCCAGATTCACGGCGGGTACGGCTACACCAAGGAGTATCCGGTCGAGCGCATGATGCGCGACGCGAAGATCTGCGAGATCGGCGAGGGCACGTCCGAGATCCAGCGGCTCGTCATCGCGCGGCACCTGCTCAGGGAACTGGCGGATTGACGTACTCGGAGACCGCCAAGCGGCTGCGCCTGCCGCTCGGATTTATTCTTGGAATCGCCTACCTGATCTTCGCGCGCCCGACGACGCTCACGCTCATCGTGGGCGGCGTCATCGCGCTGGTGGGAGTGCTGGTGAGAGGGTGGGCCTCGGGGCACATCTCGAAGAATGAGCGCCTGGCAACGAGCGGCCCCTACGCGCACACGAGGAACCCTCTCTATTTCGGGAGCTTTCTGATCGCTGCCGGATTCGCCGTCGCCGCCCATTGGGGTCTCTTGCTGCTCGTTGTCGCCTTCTTCGCCCTGATTTATGCTCCGACGATGGAACGGGAGCGGGTGAACATCAGCGGCCGTTTTCCCGAAGCATACGAGGCCTACTCCGCCAACGTCCCGTCCTTTGTCCCGCGTCCGACGCCGTGGCGCGCGGCCGGCGAGACCGAGCGCGGCGGCGGCTTCAGCTCAGCACTATACATGAAGCACGGCGAGTGGAAGGCCGGTCTTACCTACGTGCTGGCGATGGCCTGGCTGACGTGGCGGGCGATCTAACCCAAAGTCTGCCCCGAATCGCGTAAGTTGTTGTCACCGTTGCGGAAACACCGGGTCCGACTCTAGATTGTCGCTCTGGATCGAGCTCCCATTCGATGGGGATTCCGCGCGACTCGCGGGTCTCGAGCACATCGTGCGGGAGCGCAGAAAGTGAAGTGCCCAAGGCATCGTAACGCGGCTCTGTTGTTCAGCCGCGCGGACTTTTTTTGAACCGCCACCTCTCCGGCCGCCGAGTCGCCGTCCGCGGGTAGTGGACGGTCGACAATGAAAAGAGAAATCCTCATTAACGCTGGTCCGCGTGAGACGCGGATCGCGATTCTGGAGGACGAGCGCCTCGTCGAGCTGCTCGTCGACCGTCCAGACAACCGCCGCATGGTCGGCGACATTTACATCGGCCGGGTCGAAGCCGTGCTCCCCGGGATTCAGGCCGCCTTCGTCGACATCGGAACGGAAAAGGCCGCCTTCCTCCACGCATCGGACCTGGTCCGCGAATCTGCCGATGCGGCGGACGACGACGAAGACGAAGACGACGACGACGATGAGGAGGCTGAGGAAGAGCAGGCGGCCCCCAGGCGGAATGGCAGCGGCGGGGGCGGCCCTGGACGCAGGAGCGCGAAGGGCCCGCCGATCCAGGATGCCCTGAAACGTGGCCAGGAGATCATGGTGCAGATCTCCAAGGAGCCGATCTCGACCAAGGGCCCGCGGGTGACCGCACAGATATCTCTTGCCGGCCGTTTCCTCGTCTATATCCCCGACTCATCGAAGGTCGGTGTAAGCCGGAAAATCGGGCAGGGTCCCGAGCGGCAGCGCCTCAAAAAGCAGGTTCAGGAGATTCTTCCCGAGAAATCGGGCGGAGTAATCGTGCGCACTGTCAGCGAAGACGCGACGCCGGAGAACCTGCAGCGCGAGCTCAACGGCCTCATCTCCCAGTGGAAGAAGATCAACCGCAAGAAAACCTTTCAACGCGCTCCGGCACTGGTACACCGCGAGACCGGCCTCACGCGCGGGCTCGTCCGCGACCTGTTCAGTGCCAAAGTCGACAGCCTGACAGTGGACTCGAAGCAGGTGTTCAACGAGATCCTTGGCTATCTCAAGGAGATTGCCCCCGACCTCATCGATCGGGTGCGCCTGCACGAGGACCAGGCACCACTCTTCGACAAGGCGGACATCGAGTCGGAGATCCGCGACATCTTCAAGCGGCGCTGCGACCTGCCGTCAGGCGGCTACCTGATCGTCGAGCCGACCGAGGCCCTCGTGTCGATCGATGTGAATTCAGGCCGCTACACGGGCAAGAAGGATCCGGAGAAGACGGTCTTCAAGACCAACATCGAGGCGGCGCAGGAAGTAGCGCGCCAGATGCGGCTCCGCGACGTCGGCGGCATTATCGTCTGCGATTTCATCGACATGGAGACGAAGGCGAACCGCGACCGCGTGCTTCAGGAGCTGCGCCAGCATCTCTCGCGTGACCGTGCCCGCACGAAGGCGTTCGCGGTCAGCGACCTCGGCCTGATCGAGATGACGCGGCAGCGAGTGCGCCAGAGCCACTACCAGAGCTCGACCGAGGCTTGTCAGATGTGCAACGGAACTGGCCGAGTGCTGACGCCGGAGACGATCGTGCGCCGGATGGAGCGGTCGGTGCGAAAAATGGCTGTCGAGGGGCGACGCGACAACCTGCTCATCAAGCTGCATCCCGACGTCGCGATGTACGTGCTCGAGCAGGAGCGCGACCTTGCGCAGAAGCTCCAGAAGGGCGCCAACTTCTCGCTCGAGTTCCGGGACGACCCGCTCCTCAAGCCGGACGAATTCAAGCTCGTCGTAAAATCGCAGGGCAGGGACGTAACGCAGCAGTACGCCATCGCCTGAGGAGTTGACCGAAGCTTGCATGCCAGCTATCTTAGAAGGCTGTCCTATATCACCTAACCGCAACGCATAGCATGTCTTACGCAATCATCCGCACCGGCGGCAAGCAGTACCGCGCCGAGTCTGGCAAGACAATCAGAATCCCGAGCCTTCCTGGCGACGCGGGCGCCAAGGTGACGTTCAGCGACGTCATCCTCGGCTCCGACGGCGACAAGACCCACGTCGGCGTTCCCGGACTCAAGGGCGCCAACGTCACCGGCGAGATCGTGAAGCAGGGCCTTGGCGACAAGATTGTCGTTTTCAAGATGAAGCGCCGCAAGAACTACGCGAAGAAGCAGGGACACCGGCAGGGCTTCACCGAGGTCCGCATCAACGACATCAGCTTCGGCAAGAAGGGAGAGAAGTAATGGCACATAAAAAGGGCGTCGGCTCTTCCCGAAACGGTCGCGACAGCAACCCGCAGTACCGTGGCGTCAAGAAGTTCGGCGGCGAGAAAGTCATCGCCGGCAATATCATCGTGCGTCAGTGCGGCACGAGATGGCACCCGGGACGTAACGTCGGTCTTGGCACCGATTTCACGATATACTCGCTGATCGACGGCGTCGTGAAGTTCGAGCACAAGAGCAAGACGCGCTACAAGGTGAGCGTGTACCCTGACCAGGCCCCCGAGACGAGCGCAGCGTAAGCTCGCCCCGCGCCGAAGAAAAAGCCCCTGCGGGGGCTTTTTTGTTTGCGCCCGCGGGCGGTCGCGGGTTTCCGAAACATCGGGCGGCAGATTTGCGTATTGTTTGGGACAGTCACTTACTCAGGCGAGACTACGATGGCATTGATCGACAGACTGAAACAGGAGCTCGACCGGGCTGGCAAGGCGGCGCAGGATGCATTCGACGACGGGAAGACCCGGCTCGAGGCGTTCCGCACCCGCCAGCTGGCGGACAAGGCTGCGGAAGCGCTCGGCTACGCTGTTTTCCGGGCCAAAAAGGGCGGGTCCGAGCTGGACGCCGCGACGTTCGACCGGCTGCGCGCCACACTCGACACCCATGACGCCGAAGCCGGGCGCCTCGAGGCGGAAATCGAGCTGAGGCGCCAGCAGATGCGCGCCGCGAATGCTGTGTCCCGTGCCGAGGCTTCGGGCGCAACGACCACTTCGAGCGCAACGACGACTTCGAGCCCCACGACGGGTACGACACCGGGCAGCGGGGATCAGCCGTTCCAGGGGTCGCCCAGCTGAGTCACTGGCACACTGGTTAGAAAAAGCGGCCCGCCTTTCGGGGGCCGCTTTTTTTTGTTCGCTCTCAGGTTGGGCGGGCTTACCGGGGCATGTTCTTCCGGTTCGGCAGCACCTTGTAGCGCTCGGTCAGGAGCTCCTGACGGGTCATCTCGTCGTACTCGCGCCCGCGCACGAACACGTGCTCGACGCGCGTCGTAAACTCGAATGGATCGCCGCTCCACACCACGACATTCGCATCGCGGCCCGTCTGAAGCGATCCAAGGCGGTCGGAGACTCTGAAGATCTCCGCCGGTGTCAGCGTCACCGCGCGCAGCGCATCTTCCCACGCCATCCCGTAAGCGACGGCGTTGCCGGCTTCCTGCTTGAGGTTGCGCACGTTGAACGCTTCCTCGTCGCCGCCACCGGCGTTTCCGATCAGTGCAACCTGGACGCCGGCGCGCCGCAGCAGGCCGGCATTCTCCTGGCGCTGGCCGAGCGCTGAGAAGCCACCCGGGATGTTGTTCATCGCTCCAGTGAGAACGGGCACGCGCGCCGCCGCCAGCTTGTCGGCGAGCATCCACGCCTCCGCGCCGCTCGCGATCATCAGCTTGAGATTGTACTCGCGCGCAATGCGCAGGGCCGCGTCAATGTCCGATGCACGGTCCACGCTTACGAGCAGCGGCAGCGTGCCCTCGAGCACGGGAATCATCGCCTGAAGATCGAGACGGCTGGCGCGGAAGGGACGCGTGTCCGCGCGGTCGAACTCGCGGCGGTGGGTCATGAAGAAGCGTGTGTCCTCGAGCAGCTCGCGCAGCTTCACGATCAACTCTCCGCGCGACCCCGTTCCCGCCTGCTGCGCGTCGCCGATCTGCGCCGCCATCGCCACCGGCGCGCGCACGAGCATGTCAGACGTCATCCCGGGAACGAGGTCGATCAGCGCGGCCTGGCCGGCGACAAGGCCACCGGCTGGAACGATGACGAAGCTGGTAATCCCTTCCTCACGCGCGGGAGCAAGCATTACGGAGTTCGGATTGAAACCCTCCCACACGGTGAACGCGGCAGCGATGTTATCCTTGCCGGTCGCACTCATGTCGCGCGTGCTGTTCACCTGGCTCACCTCGACGACGCCGAGCTGGGTCGATGAGTTGATAAAGCCGGGAGTTACGACCTTGCCGGTGGCGTCGATGCGCCGCGCGCCGGCAGGTATTGCCACGTCGCGTCCGACGGCGATGATCTTCCCACCTGATATCACGACTGTGCCACCATCAATAACCGGCCCGCTGACCGGATAAACCTTGCCGCCAGTGATCGCGATCGTTTGCGCCAGGAGACTTGCCGGTGCCGATACGGCGACGATGCACGCCGCTGCCGCAGCCGTCGTCCTGAAGAAGCTGAGATTGGTCATCGCGTCAGTTCCGGGTGAAAGGTACGAAGCCAAGCTCGAAATCCGTGCGCCACTGCTCGGCACGGTCGTTCCGGTCGTAAAGCAGTGCGCCATCGACCCACACCTTCTCCGGTCGAGAGTAGACGCTGAATGGATTCGCCGACCAGAGGACGATGTCGGCGTTCTTCCCCGTCTCGATC
>JACCRL010000026.1 GCA_013813605.1 Gemmatimonadaceae bacterium | reverse complement strand
CGGACTCGAAGGCAGCGCTGCCTCACTGGTAATCAACGGCGATCTTTTCGATTTCTGGTTCGAATGGAAATCGGTGATTCCGCGCCGCAGCTTTCGTGCTCTCGCCGCGCTTGCCGACCTGAGTGATTCGGGGGTCGAAATACTCTGGGTCGCGGGGAACCACGACTGCTGGGGCGGTGAGATCCTGCGCGAGGACGTGGGAGTATCTTATACGACGGGCCCGTGGACGGGGTCGATCGCCGGCTGGAATACGTGCATCGAGCACGGCGACGGCCTAAGAGCAAAGGAAGATCGCGGCTACCGCATGATTCGCCCGGTGATGCGCAACCGGCTCGCGATTGGCGCATTCCGGTTGCTCCATCCCGACTGGGCCAGCTCGCTGGCAACGGGGAGCTCGAGCGCGAGCCGGACTCACCGCGCACGTGACGAGGGACGTGGACTGCGCGAGATCGCCATCGCGTCATTGCAATCGGCAAAGGATCTCGATCTCCTCGTATACGGGCATTCGCACGTCGCGGCGCTTGAACGGATGCCGAGCGGCGCGGTGTTCGGCAACGCCGGATCGTGGCTCGACGCGCCTACTTACCTGCTGCTTACGGAATCGCGGGTCGAGCTGCGCGAGTGGGATGGATCAACCGAGGGTAAGCGCCTCGACTCTGTCGATCGCCGTCCCTAGAAAACGCTGGCCCATCGCCAGGAAGGTGTCCTGGGCGTCGGAGGCGATGAAGCGGTAGCGCGCCCCGTCGGGCGTGGCGTTGTCGATCCCCCTTGCACGCAGGACCTCGCCCGTCTCCTTTGCCGTCTCGTGCGCGCTGTCGATGAGCCGCACCTCGCGCCCCACGACGTTGCCGATGACGGTCTTCATCAGCGGGTAGTGCGTGCAGCCGAGCACCAGCGTGTCTACCTCGGCGGCGACGATCGGCGCGAGGTAATTGCGCGCGATTGCCCGCGTCGGCTCGGTATCCAGCCATCCCTCCTCGACGAGAGGCACGAAGAGCGCGCACGCCTGGACGGCAATTTCGGCGTCGGGGCGGATCTTATGGATTTCCTTTTCGTAGGCGCGCGACTTGATGGTGCCGGCGGTGCCGATCACGCCGACGCGCCCTGTTCTTGTCGCCTGGGCGGCGGCACGAGAGCCGGGCTCGATTACACCGATAATCGGCAGCTTGAATTCCCTTCTCAAAGCCGGGAGCGCGTGGGCGGTGGCGGTGTTGCAGGCGATGACGAGCGCCTTGACGCCTTCACCGATCAGGTGCTGTGTGATCTCCCTGCTGTAGCGCAGCACCGTGTCGGGGCTTTTCGGACCGTACGGGACGCGCGCGGTGTCGCCGAAATAAATGATGCTCTCGTTGGGGAGCTGACTGATCAGCTCGCGCACGACCGTGAGTCCGCCCATTCCCGAGTCGAAAACACCGATCGGCGCTTCCCGGCTCAAGGCAGCGTGACCCTTGCCATTACGCGCGCCGAGCGAGGCGTGGCGGCGACGTCGACGTTGCCCTTGAAGTCCCAGAGGTTAGCGGCGACGTATGCATCGGCGCCAGCAAAAAGGTGGTTGAAGATGATTGCGGCGATCCAGTCCTCGTAGTGCGTTCTGCGGGCCGCGATGCGCGCGTCATCGAACCGGCCGAAGCTGAACGTTGCGGGACGCGGCAGGCCGGTGGCGGGGTCGATAATCGCTCTCCCGTTCGCATCCAGCTGGAACGTGGCGACGGTGCTGTCGGTGCGGGAGCGCTTGGCCTCGTGCAGGTCCATCGCCGCCTTGCGCGCCATCCCGATCGAGAACACCTCGACAATCGCGAAGAGCATTGCGCCGTTGTGACGTTCGAGCTGGACCTGGCCGTAACCCGGCAGCAAGAGCGATGTCAGGAACGCGCGGCGCGGCGAGATCGGCGGCTTGAAGGAATCGACGCGAGCCGGCGTGGACCTGATGGCGGCGGGAATTCCGGCGCGTGCGCTGTCCCGCTGCTGCGCGTTGAGCGACGCCGGACTGAAAACGAGCGCGGCGAGCGAGACAACTGCCAGACGCGTGGCGGGAGAGTGTGGGAATCGAACCCACCCGACCTTACTGAGTAAGGTCACAATGATTTTGAAGATCACGGAAGCCACCAGGCCCCATCCACCCCCTTCATGCTCATGACACCTCGATCGCAACGTCTCCGTGCTCGATGACCTCGCCGATTTCGACCGCGCCCTCGACGCGTGAAAGATAGTCGGCGGTTCTGGCGGCAGGGATCGCCACGAGCAGCCCGCCTGACGTCTGCGGGTCGGTGAGTACATCGCGACTCTGCTCGCTTCCCGCGGCCCAGCGCACCATGTCCTTCAGGTACTCCATGTTTCTGCGGCTTCCGTCGGGAATGCTCCCGGCGGCAATCGCCTCTCGCACTCCGGGAAGGACAGGCAGCCGACTCGCGTCGATCCGGATGGTGACGTTGCTCGCGCGCGCGATGTGGGAGGCGTGGCCAAGAAGTCCAAAGCCGGTGATGTCTGTCGCGCAGCGGACGCCTGCAGCGAGTGCCGCACGGCTGGCCGGTCCGTTCAGGGATTTCATCAGCGCCAGCATTGCGCGCTCTCCTTCGGCCGAGAGCCCGCCGCGCTTCCCGGCGGTAGCGAGAATTCCGGTACCCAGCGCTTTTGTGAGCACAAGGCGATCGCCGGCTTTTGCACCGGCGTTCGTAAGCAGGTGCGCCGGGTGGGCGCGGCCGGTCACGGCGAGCCCGTACTTGAGCTCGGTGTCGGTCACGGTGTGCCCTCCGACGATGAACGCACCCGCCTCGTACACCTTGTCCTGGCCGCCGCGCAGGATGTCGCCAAGGACCTCCAGCGGCAGTTCGGCGGTTGGGAACGCGACGATGTTGAGCGCGGTTAGCGGCTGCCCTCCCATCGCGTACACATCCGACAGCGCGTTCGCCGCCGCGATCTGGCCGAAGTCGTAGGGATCGTCAACGATCGGCGCGAAAAAATCCACCGTCTGCACGAGCGCGATGTCGTCGGCGATGAGGAAGACGCCGGCGTCGTCGAACGTTTCCCGCCCGACGAGAAGCCGCGGATCGGTGCGCGAGGGAAGTGATGCGAGAGCGCGAGACAGGTCACCCGGACCCATTTTGGACGCTCAACCAGCGCCCCGCGCAAATGCGGTGAGACGGAAAATCTCGTCGCGTGTTTTCGAGGTGCTCACCGCGGTTTCCCTAGCTGCCGGACACGACGGCGACGGCGTCGATCTCGACGAGCGCGCCGCGCGGCAGACCGGGTACCTGGACGGTGGAGCGCGCCGGACGCGCCGAGCCGAGCCATTTGCCGTAGATCTCGTTGACGACCGGAAAGTTGGAGAGGTCGTGCAGGTACGCCGTCGTCTTCACGACGTCGCCCCACGATGCGCCCGCGGCCTTGAGGACCTCCTGCAGGTTCTCCATTACGCGCTCCGTCTGCTCGACGATCCCGCCCGCCACGATCTGACCCGCCTTTGGATCGAGCGCGATCTGGCCGGCGGTAAACAGAAATCCGTTGGCGATGATTCCCTGTGAGTAGGGTCCGATCGCCGCGGGGGCATTATCAGTACTGATCTGCCTGATGCTCATTCTGGGGCTCCGTTTGCACTGCGATGTGAAGCGCGAAGTTACTCACGCGGCGCTCGCCTCTGCCAGAGCAAAGAGACGGCGCGCGTTGGCCGCCGTCGTCGCGCCGAGCTCTTCCGCGGCGACACCGCGGGCGGCGGCGATCCTCTCTACGGTGCGGGCGACCCACGCCGGCTCGTTGCGCTTGCCACGATGCGGGACGGGCGCGAGGTACGGCGCGTCCGACTCGACGAGCAGCCGGTCAGCCGGCACGAGGCGCAGCAGGTCGTCGTCGGTCCACTTGCGGAAGGTAACGATCCCGCTGAAAGAGATGCACCAGCCAAGGGCGAGTGCGTTTTCGGCAAGGGCGTGCGACCCGGTATAGCAGTGCAGCACTCCGCGGACGCCCGCCGACGCGGCTTCGCGGACGAGCGCGAGCGTGTCGCCCTCGGCGTCGCGGGTGTGAACGACAACGGGAAGCCGCGTCTCGGCCGCCAGCTCGAGCTGCGCCGAGAATGCGGCGCGCTGCGCCTCGCGGGGGGAGTTGTCGTAGTGGTAGTCGAGCCCGCACTCGCCGACGGCGACCGCGCCGGAGCCAGCGTGTTCGCGGAGCAGAGGGATGTCCCGCCCGGCGGAGAAATCCGCCGCGTCGTGCGGGTGTATGCCGGCGGTGTGGAATACGAAGCCCGGGTGCCTCCCGGACAGCACGCGGGCGGTAGCGGCCGCATCCAGCGACTCACCAATGCAGACGATCGCCTGCG
>JACCRL010000012.1 GCA_013813605.1 Gemmatimonadaceae bacterium | reverse complement strand
GTGACGGTGAACGCCACCTGCCTCCCATCCGGAGACATCGCCGGGCTGCTGACGGTAGTAAGGCGAAACCAGTCCCGCGGCGCGAACGCGCGTCCACTGGCGGGGCGTTGTGCGGGCGATTGCGTCGCAAAGAAAAACAGGCTCGCCAGGATCAGCGTGGTACGGCTCATCATTGTCTCCAGACGTGAAAAACGGACCAGCTCAGCGCGGACGCTCGAACACGATGCGACCGCCGACAACAGTGAAAATTACGCGCGCATCGCCCAGCGTTTCGGGCGCGACTTTAGTGAGGTTGCGGTCGATGATGACCAGGTCGGCCAGCTTTCCGGCAACGAGTGACCCCTTCGCCGTATCCTCGAACGAGGAGTAAGCTCCACCGATAGTATAGGCGCGAAGTGCCTCCTCGACGCTGACCTTCTGCTCCGGCACCCAGCCGCGCGGATTCCTGTCGTCGAGCGTGCGGCGCGTCACGGCGGCGAAGATGCCCTCGAGCGGCGTCGGCGGGGCAACGAACCAGTCACTGCCGAAAGTCAGCCGCGCGCCGGCGTCAATCAGCGACCTGAACGCGTACGTCGTCTTCGCCCGCTCGGCGCCGATCACTTTCTCCGCCCAGCGGCCATCGTCGATGGCGTGATAGGGCTGCATGCTGGGTACGACGGCGAGCGATGCGAATCTCGATATGTCGGACGGCGCGATGTGCTGCGCGTGCTCGATACGAAAGCGCCGGTCGCGCGCACCGTTCTCGCGCGCGACGCGCTCGAAGATGCCGAGCTGGATATTGATGGCCCGGTCGCCGATGGCGTGCACGAGCACGTGAAGGCCGGCTTTGTCTGCTCCCGACGTCCACGCGTACAGGTCAGCGGGCGTGTTCACGAGCAGTCCCGTATCCGCAGGGATATCAGTGAATCCTTCCATCATTGCGGCGGTATGCGATCCCAGCGAGCCGTCGACGAAACCCTTGAGCGCTCCAATGCGCAGCCATTCGTCGCCGCGGCCGCGCGCCCGCACCGTGTCGGCGAGGCGCCGCCATGACGAGAGCGGCACCGCGGCGTAGATGCGCGTGCGTAGCTTCCCCGCCCGGTGAGCGCGCTCGAACACCGCGAGATCGCTCCACGAGCCCATGTTGTGAACCGACGTGACGCCTCGCTCGGCGACGTACGACATCGCCGCATCGAGGGCGCGGTCCTGCATCTCGGGCGTGGCATCCGGCACGGTTGGGTCGATCAGCGACTGGGCGTTATCCTTGAAAATTCCAGCCGGCTCGCCTGAAGCGTCGCGAACGATGGTGCCGCCGGAAACTTCGCCCGTCGCGCGCGTAACCCTGGCGGCAGTAATCGCAGCCGTATTCGCCAGCGCCATATGGCCGTCGAGACGATTGATCCACACTGGATTGTCTGGCGTGACCGAATCGATCCAGGACCGCTGCGGGAGCTCGCCGCCCCAGTTCTGGTGGTCCCAGTCGCCGCCCGTTATCCAGGTGCCGGGTGCGAGCGTAGCGGCGAACGTCTTGATGCGCGCAACGAATTCGGCGGGGGTGCGAGCATCGCGCAGCTGCACCGACGCGAGGTTCTGGCCCGCGGTGATGAAGTGCACGTGGGCGTCGATGAATCCGGGGACGACCATGCCGCCACCGGCGTCGATGACGCGCGTGGATGAAGCGATCTGCGCGCGAATGTCCCGCGCGCTGCCGACCGCCGCGATCCGGTCACCCCTCACTGACACTGCCTCGGCCCACGGACGCGAGGGGTCGCCCGTCCAGACTGCGGCATTCACGATTGCGAGCGTTGGCGCCCCAGGTGTCGTCATTGCCGTCGAGCAGGCCTGCAGGAGCACAGCGATCGCGAAAAGAGCAGTGCTCCCACGGGGGAAGCGAGCTGTGGTTGTGGACATGACGGAATCAGGCAGGTGGCGTTCACGCATCGGGAACCCGGGACGTCATCATTTCCTCGAGACGGCTCTTGACTGCCGGCCACTCGTCGTCGAGCACGCTGAAATAGATACTGTCGCGCCACCGCCCGCTCCAGAGAAGGATGTGCTTGCGGAGAACGCCTTCCTCACGCGCGCCGATGCGAAGCATCGCGTTTCTGGATCGTGTGTTCAGCACGTCGGTTTTCAGCTCGACGCGAACGCAGCCGAGCCGCTCGAACGCGTGGGTAAGCATGAGATACTTTGCCGCGGTGTTCAGCGCGGTGCGCTGCCATGGGGGCGCGAGCCAGGTCCAGCCGATTTCCACGCGGCGGTTCACACTGTCGTAGTTGGCAAACCGCGTGCTACCGGCGATCGCTCCTGTCTCTCGATCAATCGTTACAAATGGAAGCGACGTGCCGGTATCACGCATTTTTGCCGCGACATCCATGTACTCGCGCATGTCAGC
>JACCRL010000003.1 GCA_013813605.1 Gemmatimonadaceae bacterium | reverse complement strand
GTCATACGGGCCCGGAGGATGGCACCGAATCCGCAACGGGTTCTTGCATGCACGTAAAATCGGTCGCCGCCGCCGCCCCCGGAAGATGATTCGCTACGGCCCGGCGGGATTTCAATACAAGGACTGGGCGGGCGTCGTGTACCCCGATCCCAAGCCAGCGCGATTCGACCCGCTCCGCTACATCGCCCGCTACTTCGACACCGTCGAGATCAACTCAAGCTTCTATGGACCTCCCTCGGCGCGTACCGCGGCGTCGTGGGTCAAGCGCGTCGCCGAGAACGGGGATTTCCGCTTCACTGGCAAGCTGTGGCAGCGATTCACCCACCAGCGCGCGGCGTGGAGTGCCGGCGAAGCGGACGAGGTGAGAGCCGGATTCGACGTGCTGATGACGGCCGGCCAGCTCGGGGCGGTGCTGCTCCAGTTTCCGTGGAGCTTCCGCCGGACGGACGAGAATCGTGAGTGGCTCGGTGACGTGGTGAGCGCATTTCGCGAATACCCGCTCGTCGTCGAGGTACGCCACTCGTCCTGGCTGGTGCCCGATTTCTTTCGCGCCCTCGAGGACGCGGCGATCGGCTTCGTGAACATCGGCCAGCCGCTATACCGCGACTCGATCGGACCGTCGGCGCATGTGACGTCTCACGTCGGCTATGTTCGCGTGCACGGCCGGAACTACAGGGAATGGTTCAGCGAGCAGGCATCGGTGGAGCAGCGCTACAACTACCTGTACAGCGCCGACGAGCTGGCGCCCTGGGCAGAAAGGACGAAGGAGATCGCCGCCGACCCGGCGCTTGCGGACGTGTTCGTGATCACGAACAACCATTTTCGCGGGAAAGCCGTCGCCAACGCGCTGATGCTGAAGGCGCTCGTGACAGGCGAAAAGGTAGCGGCGCCGCCCTCGCTGTTCAGAGAATACGGGGAGTCGCTCGGTGCCTATGCCGAACCCGCTGATTAGTCACGTTTTTGTGATGACGGGGGCTTGAAAAAGGTTACGCAACTCCATTGACCGCAAGGCCTTAATACGATACTTTATTAGGACAAGGCGGGAGTTCTTCCCGCTGTACAGCCAGAGAACGTACCGGGACCTGGAGTGTAGCCAGGTCTTTTTGGTTTTCTGGCGAAAAAATGTGACCATTTCGGTCGCGAACAAACGTAGTCGGCAAGGTACCGCAACACACGGGACTCCGACACAAATGAATGAGGATGTACCGCACATGCGTACCACCGGCAAAGTAAAGTGGTTCAACGACGCCAAGGGTTTTGGCTTCATCACCCCCGAGAACGGACAGAAGGATTGCTTCGTCCATCACTCCGCCATTCAGGGCAACGGCTTCAAGTCGCTGGCCGAAGGCGAGCGCGTTGAGTTCGATATCGTGCAGGGCCAGAAGGGTCCGGCGGCAGAGAACGTCACCAAGCTTCGCGATTAATTCGTAGCTTGCAAAACGCAGTATAAAAGGCGGGGCAGCGCTGGACTCAGTCCGGAGCTGCCCCGTTTTTTCTTTCTGCACTCACAACAACCAGCGGGAGGTTTATGGCCAAGGAAGAAGCAATCGAGCTGGAAGGAACGGTCACTGAAGTGCTCCCTGACGCGACCTTTCGCGTTCAGGTACAGAACGGCCACGACGTGCATGCCACGATCGCCGGCAAGATGCGCCGCTTTCGCATTCGCGTACTCGCGGGCGATCGCGTCACGCTTGAAGTCTCGCCCTACGACCTGACACGGGGTCGCATCACCTTCCGCCACAAGGGCTGAGCTAGCCTGCGCTACTGCACGTAGCGCAGGACGTCGTAAACGAACTTCACACCGAAGCGGATGTTGTCCAGCGAGATCCGCTCGTCGTTGCCGTGCACTCCGCGTTGCCGCTCCTCCTTCGGGACCTTGAAAGGGTCGAGCCCATAGGTCGCAATTCCCAGCTTCTGGTACGTCGGCCGATCCGTTGCACCGGTCAGCATCGGCGTCGTCACAAACGACCCCGGCACGCTCTCCCGCGCCGCGCGCTCCACCGCGCGCACGAAATCGGAATTGATCGGACTTTCGAGCGGGGCCTTGGGCGCGAGGATCGTCGAAAAGTGCACCGCCGTGTCGTTGACCACCCGCTTCAGCTCGGCCAGCACCGAGTCGGCGTTCTGGTCCGGCAGGAGCCGCACATCCACCTCCGCCGTCGCCTCGGCCGGGATGACGTTTGTCTTGTTGGAGCCGGTGAGCCCGGTCAGGGAAATGGTGTTGCGCACGTAGGCGTTCCAGAACGTGTCTCCGAGAATGAATTCCCGCGCGCGCGGATTCCTGAGCGCGACGGAAACGTTCTCCAGCCATCCTCGCTGGGGCTGCGGGTAAGTGCGCGAGATGTCGCGAAAGTACTTGTCCACGCCGGGAATGACGTGAAACGGAGTTTCGTAGCGGGCAAGTTTGTCGAGAGCCGCAACGAGACGCGGCACGGGGTTCTGCTTCGTTGGCCGCGAGCCATGTGAGGGTGTGCCTCTTACGGTCAGCTTCTGCCAGAACGTGCGTTTCTCCGCGGTGCCGAGGCCGAAGTAGATGAGCTTGCCATTCTCGACGTAGTTCTCGCCGCCCTCGGTGAAGAGGAACTCCACGTCCTTCAGCAGCTCGGGATGCCTGTTGACGAACACCACCGCTCCGGTGGACCCCAGCTCTTCATCGGCGTTAGCGATGAAGACGATGTCACGATTGAGCTGGATTCCCGAGCGCTTGAGCGCGATGAGACCCATCAGGTGCATCACGCCTTCTCCCTTCATGTCGATCGCGCCGCGTCCCCAGAGGTATCCATCCTTCACCACACCGCTGAACGGTTCGACCGACCAGTACGCTGGGGCTGCCGGCACGACATCCATGTGCTGCACAACCGCGATCGCCTTCTTGGTGCCGTTGCCGCGGAGCCGCGCATAAAGATTCGCGCGCCCCGCGCCGAGCTCGACGGTGTCGAAGATCTGCACCTCGAAGCCCTCGCGCTCGAGAATTCCCTTGAGGAAGCGCGCAGTTGCGATCTCATTCCCGGGCGGATTGGTGGTGTTGATGCGCAGGTAGTTCGCGAGGACATCCTGCGTCTCGCGTGTGATCGCGTCCCAGTCGAGCGGGCGCGCCTGGGCAAAAGCCGGCGTAGCGGAGACGAAGAGCAGGAGCGCGGAGGCGCGAATGAGTGTGTTCATGACTGTCTGGTTGAAGAACGGACGGTGAACCATCTGAGATTTTCGCACCGCGGGGAGTAGCCGGGAAGGCCTGCGGTCAATACAATAGCGCGGGTAAAAGTACGGGACTTCCCACCGAGGACGAGCATGGCGAGCTATGCAACCCCGATCACGACTGCCAGCGACACGGGAGCTTCACCCGTCGCCGTCGCCGCGGGCCGGGGGCGAATCGATTCGGTCGACCTGCTGCGCGGGCTGATCATGGTGATCATGCTGCTCGATCACACGCGCGATTTCGTTCACGCGACGGGACTGCAGCAGGATCCGACCAACATGGCGACCACGCACCCGGCGCTGTTCTTCACGCGGTGGGTAACCCACTTCTGCGCGCCGATTTTCGTCTTTCTCGCCGGTAC
>JACCRL010000429.1 GCA_013813605.1 Gemmatimonadaceae bacterium | reverse complement strand
GCGCCGGTGCCGGCGAGTCCGCCACAGACACGAGCGAAGCGGCTGACACCGGCCGCCCTGACACCACCGACAATTTCGGCGTGCCGGACCCCAGCATCGCTACAGGCGACATCGGCGCGGCGGCAATCGATCTGGCCGGCGAACGGGAAAAGTATCTTCGCCTCGCGGCGGAGTACGACAACTTCCGCAAGCGCTCGGCAAAGGAGCGTCAGGACGCAGGCGGCCGCGCCCAGGCGGACCTGGTTCGCCAGCTTACCGACGCACTCGACGACCTCGCCCGTTTCGCCCACGTGGATCCTGCATCCACTGACTCGGCGACGATCGTGCAGGGCGTGGACATGGTGGAGAAGAAGGTCATGAAGGCGCTGACGGCGGCGGGACTTGAGGTGATCAATCCCGTGGACGAGGCCTTCAACCCCGCTCTCCATGAAGCAGTCGCAACCGAGCCTACCGAAGCAAAAGAGGACGACCACGTCGTCTCGCGCGTGTTTCAGCCCGGCTATGTGTTCAAGTCGCAGCTGCTCCGGCCCGCGCGCGTCGTGGTTAAGCAGTGGACAGGCTGACGGCCGTCTGCTAGCACATGGCACAATCGAAGGATTTCTACGCTGTCCTCGGTGTGAGCTCGGGCGCATCACAGGAGGAGATCAAGAAGGCGTACCGCAAGCTGGCGAAGAAGTACCACCCCGACGCAAACGCCAGCGACAAGAAGGCCGCCGAGCGCTTCAAGGAGATCTCGGAAGCGAACAATGTTCTCGGCGACGCGAAGAAGCGGAGGCAGTACGACGAGATGCGCCGCCTCGGCGCGTTCAGCGGTGGCTTCCCCGGCGCGCGGCGGAGCGGTCCTCCGGGATCAGGCGGCAATTCCAACGTCAATTACCAGGAGTTCGACCTCGGCGGACTCGGTGGTCTTGGCGACCTCTTCAGCTCGATGTTCGGCGGTGGAGCACCGAAGCAAAGCACGCGACCGCGCGGGCCTGAGAAGGGCCAGTCGATCGAGACGAACCTGGAAATCCCGTTTCGCGTAGCGGCGCGCGGCGGCAAGGTTCCGATCGATCTCGAGATGAGCGAGGAGTGCGGCATTTGTCACGGCAACGGCGCCGCCCCGGGTGCCCAGATAAGGGTCTGCTCCGAGTGCAACGGGCGCGGCGTGATGTCGTTCGGCCAGGGCGGCTTCGCCGTCAATCGCCCGTGTCCGGTGTGCCTTGGGCGCGGTCAGGTGCCGACCGATCGCTGCAAGACGTGCAGCGGGACAGGAGAGGTGCGGGCGCGCCGTAAAGTGAATATCAACGTTCCCGTCGGCGTGGACACCGGCTCGAAGATTCGCCTCAAGGGTCAGGGCGGGAAGGGAACCGCCAACGGTCCGGCGGGCGATCTGGTGATCACCTTCAGCGTCAAGCCCGACCGCTTCTACACGCGTGATGGATTGGACGTGATTGCCACTGTGCCGCTCAACATCGCGCAGGCGACGCTCGGCACGAAGATCAACGTCAACACTCTGGACAACAAGAAGGTCGCACTCAGGATCCCCGGTGGGACACCTTCAGGAAAGCGCTTTCGCGTACGTGGCCAGGGAATCGAAAAGGGAGCTCTGCGCGGAGACCTCATCATCGAGGTTTCGATTGCGGTTCCGGAGAAACTTTCGGAGGAGCAGGAGAGGATGATGAAGGAGTTCGCCGACGCCGGTGGACTGAAGTACTAGCCGGGGCAGCTCAGGCGGCGAGCACCGGGAGCTGTACCTTCATCGCTGAGGCCCGCTCGATCAACCCGCCGCCCAGCACTCGCTCCCCGTCGTAAATCACCAGGGATTGGCCGGGAGTAATCGCGGCGACCGGCTCATCGAGCGCCAGCTCGATCTCACCGTCCTCCATGCGTACAATCTCGGCGGCGGCGAGCGGAGAGCGATGACGGGCCCTCACCGTCACCGTGTCGCCGACAATGGGCGCAGTAGTGAGCCAGTTCACTTCTCTCGCCAGTATCCCGTTCCCGAGCAGCTCGTCGCGCGTGCCGATGACGACGGCGCGATCCTCGGGCCGGATCGCGACGACGTACATCGGGACCGCATGTCCACCGGGAACTCCGCGCCGCTGTCCGATCGTGTAACGCGCGAACCCGTTGTGCTCCCCCACCACGGAGCCGTCGGAAGTCACAATTGGCCCTCGTGCGAGCGCCGGGGCGCCGGCCGGCAGGCGCTGCTCGAGGATGCGCGCGTAGTCTCCGTCCGGGACGAAGCAGATCTCCTGGCTCTCCGGCTTCTCGGCGATGACCTCGAGCCCGAGCTCGTGCGCAAGCGCGCGCGTGCGCGCCTTGTCGATATCGCCGACCGGCAGCATGAGGCGCGAAAGGACGGCGCGGTCGATTCCCCAGAGGAAATAGGTCTGGTCCTTGTTCTCGTCCACACCGCGATGGAGCTCTCCATTCACCACGCGGGCATAGTGCCCGGTCGCGACCCATTTTGCATCGATGGCGTCGGCCTTCCGGAGAAAATCCCGGAACTTGGTGAAGGTGTTACACCGCACACAGGGGATAGGCGTACGCCCGCGCGCATACTCGGCGACGAAGTTGTCAACGACGTCGTGCCCGAACCGGCTCTCGAGATTGAGCACGTAGTGCGGGATACCGAGCTGCTCACAAACGCGGCGGGCATCGTTGACGGAATCCAGCGAACAGCAGGGGCGGTCGGGAACATCGTCGCCGTGGCAGAACAGCTTCATCGTTGCGCCGACGACGTCGTAGCCCTGCTCGACGAGCAGCCCGGCAGCGACCGATGAATCGACCCCGCCGGACATCGCGACGAGCACCCTGTCGCGGGTCATCCCTGCTCCGCGGCACTAAGCTGGCGCGCCTTGTCCACCAGCGCCGGGAAAACCTCGATCACACGAATGACGCACTCGTCGGTGGTGAGCTCGCCGAGGCTCATGCGCACTGCCGCGCCGGCGAGATCGGGACTGACCCCAAGTGCGGTGAGAACGTGCGAGGGCTCGATACTTCCGCTCTGGCACGCTGACCCGCCCGAGGCGGCAATGCCGCGCAGGTCGAGCGCCATGAGGAGAGACTCGCTGTCGGTCCCGGGTACGGAGATGCTGAGAATGTGAGGCGCGCGGTCGGCTCCACGCCCGTGAATGACGGCGTCGGGAATCCGGGCCAGTATCCCCACCTCGAGCCGCTCACGAAGCGTGCGCAGCCTGGCGCAGTGCGACTGTCTATCGGCGAGTGTGAGCTCGGCAGCGAGGGCGAGGCCGACGGCGGCAGCGACGTTCTCCGTGCCTGGCCGGCGGCCACGGTCCTGGTGACCACTGTGCATC
>JACCRL010000395.1 GCA_013813605.1 Gemmatimonadaceae bacterium | reverse complement strand
GACGCCAGCGGCGGTAAGCGGAGGAAAGAGGCGCCGCATCACCTCGTTCGCCGATCTGGAAGGCCTGGTTAAAGCCGGCTGGATCACGAGCGCCTCCATTAATCCGCCCGCCCCCGGCAACAGTTTTGTCGCCCAGCTGAGGCCGACGCGCGCGATCATCAACTGCCCTGTCATCGCGCAGCCGAACCTGCCGCCGCAGTAGGGAACGCCCAGCGCTTCGCGTCGCGAAGTGAACACGGGGGCGCAGATGTAGATGCGCCCCCGTGTTGCGGGTACGCCCCTTCTTGCAGGTACCGCCAGCATGAGAAGTCGCGGATCAGATAGATCGGCCGACCGCCCGCGATTGCTGCGACGGCCTTCACGAGACCTGCGTAGTCACGCATCATTAGAGTGATGGTCCAAAAGACAGGCGGTCGTAACCACGTAATCCCGGCTTTGCTCGTTTCCGGCGTAATCACAGCCTGCGCGTCCGCGGGCCGCGAAGCTCCGCGCGCGGAGCCTTCCCCCGCGCCAGCAGCTCGAAGCACGCCGGCCGGAGTCGCCCATGCGAAAGCCGACAGCGCGCGACATCCCTATACGACAGCGGACATCCACTTCATGTCCGCGATGATCGGGCACCATGCACAGGCGATTCAGATCGCCGGGTGGGCGCCGACCCGCGCAGCGAGCGCGCCGGTGCGCATACTCGCGGAACGAATCATCAATGGCCAGCAGGACGAAGTCGCCAGGATGCGGCAATGGCTCAGCGATCGCCGGCAGCCGGTGCCGGACGCGAGACCCGGGCCGATGAAGATGACGATGAACGGCGCCGAGCACGACATGATGATGCCGGGGATGCTCACCGACGCGCAGCTGGCTCAGCTCGAGCGTGCCCGGGCAAGGGAGTTCGATCGGTTGTTTCTTACCTTCATGATTCAGCATCACCGTGGGGCGGTCTCGATGGTGAAGGACCTCTTCTCGTCCTACGGTGCCGCCCAGGACGACGCGGTTTTCAAGCTCGCGTCCGACGTCAACGTCGACCAGACCACCGAGATTGCGCGCATGGAGAAAATGCTCAGCGCGCTCGATTCGCCCTTCTAAGGAAATCACTCATGCTTCCCGCTTCCACCGCTTCCTTTTCGCGCGCGCGTTACAACGCCCGCCCAATAATCTCGATCTCGCTTGGCCTCGCACTCATGTCGGCATGGGCATGCGCCCCGCCGGCTTCTTTCGAGTCGCGCACGGCGTCGCGTCCAGATCCTCGGGTGGGGCTGCGGGCGGGGGCGACGGATGCCGGCGAAGCAGTCTGGAATCTGCGCGTGCTCTCAAAGACCCCACCGTCGGAGAAGTTCGCGACTTCCGTCAACTCCGACATTTCGTTCAAGGGTATTTACGCCATCCAGGGCAGCTTCAACGGATACCAGGTGTGGGACATCTCGAATCCCAGTCAGCCCACTTTGAGGACTGCTTACGTCTGCCCGGCATCGCAGAGCGATGTCTCCGTCTACGGAAATCTCCTGTTCGTTTCGGGCGAGGGACTTTCCGGCCGCCTCGACTGCGGCACGCAGGGCGTGCGAGACACCGTCAGCAAGGAGCGGCTGCGCGGTCTCCGCATTTTTGATATCAGCGACATCAGCAGTCCACGAAACGTCGGCAACGTGCAGACCTGCCGGGGATCGCATACGCACACGGTGGTGACCCATCCAACCGACAGGGAGAACATTTACGTCTACATCTCGGGCTCAGCGGGTGTTCGCTCGCCCAACGAGCTCGGTGGGTGCGTAGCCGCACCGCCGGCCGACGATCCCAACTCCGCGCTGTTCCGCATCGAGGTGATCAAGGTGCCGCTGGCGCATCCGGAGCAGGCTGCCATCGTCAGCTCGCCGCGAATCTTCAACGACCTTGTCGAGGCGCCCGAACATGGTGAAGCGCCGGAGGATATCGCCGCGACGGCCAGGGCTGTCGCGGAAGCACGGGCGAGGGGAGGCTTTATCATCACGAGGAATGGAAGAGAGAGGATCCTTCCGGGCCGTTACGCAACGCCTCTGCTCGACAGCATTGTCAAAGCACGGCAGGGCACTGGAGCGCCGACGGCAGCTGACAGCGCGACGCTGCGAGGGGCGTTGCCGATGCTCTTCGCGCAGCAGCGGCCGGCGGACACTCCGCGACCCGGACCGACCCAGTGTCACGACATCACCGTCTACGCGGCCAGGAATCTCGCCGGCGGAGCGTGCGAGGGTTACGGATTTCTTCTCGACATCAGCGATCCGGTGCATCCCGTCCGCATCGCCGCGGTCGCCGACTCCAACTTCTCATACTGGCATTCGGCGACGTTCAACAATCGCGGTGACAAGATTCTTTTCTCAGATGAATGGGGGGGCGGCAACGACCCCAAGTGCCGCGCCAGCGACAGGCGCGAGTGGGGCGCAAATGCAATTTTCACGATCGTCAATCGACAGATGCAGTTCAAGAGCTACTACAAGCTGCC
>JACCRL010000358.1 GCA_013813605.1 Gemmatimonadaceae bacterium | reverse complement strand
GCCGTAGCCACGGCCGCCCGTTCTCACCTCAGGCTATTCCACAGCGCGACGGTCTCCGGGAAGATGTGATTTCCTTCACGAACCGACCATTCGAGGCGGAAGCGCACCACCTGGCGGAACACCTCCTCGAAGGAGTGTGGCACCTGGCTGGCGAGAAAGTCCCGATCCTCACGCAGGAATTTTCGCCCCGGCTCGAGGTAATCCGCCATGTAAAGCGCGCGTCCTGTCCTGTCCCAGTTGGCGGAGCCGACGGTGTGATACCTGATCGCCTCGAGGACCGTCTTTCTCTTTTCGCCGTCGGCGGCGAGCTTGAGTGCCGCCGCCGGACCGTGCAACAGACCCTCGGGCGAGCCACGATCGCCAGTGATCGCGCGCAGCTCCTTTTCCGGTGCGTCCCGGAGTGCATCGTGCCAGGTGCCGGCGTCGATCCACGCGTTCGCCTCTTCCGGCGAGAGGCGCATTGCCGCACCCCACGCGCGCAACAGCGAAGTAACGCGCTGGATGTGGGCAAGACGCTTCTCTCCGACATCGGCCCACTTCGGCAAACCATTGGCTTTCAACGCAGGCATCAGAAGATGATGTTGTCGATAAGACGCGTGTCGCCGACGCGAATCGCGCCGATTGCCGCATCGCCCGGCTGCACGATGTTCACGCGCTGAAATGTGGCGGGGCTCACGGCGGCGAGATAGCGCGGTGTGAGCCCGGGGAGCCGCTCCAGCATTCGCCACCCGACTGCCTCGAGCGCGCTCGCCCGCCGCTCGCCGCCAGCGAAGGTACCGCGCAGCTTGAAAAGTGCCTTCGACAGCATTGTCGCCAGCTCACGTTCCTTGCCGGCGAGAAACCGGTTGCGGCTCGACATCGCGAGCCCATCGGCCTCGCGCACGATCGGAACAACGAGAACCTCGAGCGGAAAGTCGAGGTCGCGCACCATCGCCTTCACCACGGCGACCTGCTGCAGGTCCTTCTGTCCGAACACCGCCACCGCGGGCTCGACGATGTTGAAGAGCTTGGCCACGACCGTGAGCACGCCTTCGAAGTGCTGGGGCCGCGCGGTGCCCTCCCATTCCTTGCCGATGTTTCCCGGATGCACCGTCACGACGGGAGTCTGCCCGTAAATCTCTTCGCGGGACGGCGTGAACAGCACATCAACGCCGCGCTGCTCCGCGAGCAGCGTGTCTTCGGCGAGGACGCGCGGATAGCGCTGGTAGTCTTCCCCGGGAGCGAACTGGAGCGGGTTCACGAAGATGCTCATCACCACCAGGTCGCCGGCCGCGCGTGCGGTGTCGATGAGCGTGAGGTGGCCTTCGTGCAGCGCTCCCATCGTCGGCACGAACGCAATGCGCCGCCCCGCTGCGCGCGCCGCGCTGAGGGTGGCGCGCAGCTCCGTAATGCCGGCAATGGTCTGCAAGCTAGAAGCTGTGCTCGCCATCCGGGTAAGCGCCGCCCCGGACGTCGGCGGCCCACGCGGAAACTGCGGACCGTACGTCCTGAGCCATGTCCGCATACCGCTTGAGAAACTTCGGCGCGAACTGGTCGTTCAGTCCGAGCATGTCGTGCAGGACGAGCACCTGCCCGTCGCACGCCGCGCCCGCACCGATGCCGATCGTCGGAATCTGAACGGACGCCGTAATGCGCGCCGAAAGCTCAGCGGGCACGAGCTCGAGCACGATCGCGAATGCCCCCGCCTCTTCGAGTCCCATCGCTTCCTGAATGAGGCGGTCGGCGGCTTCGACTTCCCGCCCCTGCACCCGCGCGCCTCCCATCGCATGCACCGACTGCGGCGTGAACCCGATGTGGCCCATCACCGGAATGCCCGTCCGCACGAGCGCCCTCACCGTGTCGAGCATCTCGGGTCCCGCGCCTTCGACCTTCACTCCGCCGGCACAGCTCTCCTGCATCAGCCTGCCACAATTGAGAATTGCCCGCTCGATGCTCGCCTGGTAGGTGAGGAATGGCATGTCGACGATCACCATCGCGCGCTTCACGCCACGCCTCACCGCAGCCGCGTGATAGACCATATGATCGAGCGTCACGGGGAGCGTCGACGCGTGGCCGGCAACGACGTTGCCTACGGAGTCGCCGACCAGTATCGCGTCGACGCCTGCCTCATCGACGAGGCGCCCGAAAAGAGCATCGTATGCGGTGAGCATGACGATCTTTTCTCCCATTCTTTTCTTCTCGGCAAAGTCGCGAACAGTTACAGGACGTGCGGCATCGGGAGCCTTTGTCAAATGACGCACTCCCTCAGCGACGTGATTTGCCGCTGCCAGAAGGGACGATTACCGATCTCGGGGTGCGGTACGGAAAGCCCGGCGTCATTCGCTGTCTGAGTGTTGTAGAGCACGATGTCGAGGTCGAGAGTGCGCGGTCCCCAGCGCTCGCGGCGGAGGCGCCCCGCCTCGCGCTCGATGCGCTGCAGCTCCTTCAGAAGATGGCGGGGTGCCAATTCAGTCTCGATGGCGATCATCTGATTGAGAAATGAGCCTTGAAGTACCGGACCCAGCGGAGCGGTTTCCTCAACCTCGGTCGCGGCGAGAATGCGGGTATCGGGAAGCTGGGCGATGCTCTTCAGCGCGTCCGCCAATAATACCTCTCGCGCTCCGAGGTTGGACCCGAGCGCGACAAAGGCGACGTCCTTCACCCGCGCGACCGCTCCAGCGCGACTTCCGCGTAAGCGAGCGGACCGGGCAGCGCGACGTGCGGCTTCCTCACCGCGATTCGAACGCGCTCCACGAGCGCCAGCTCGAGAGCACGCCCGGCGATGCGCTCGGCCACCTCCTCGAGAAAACTGACGTGGCCTTCGGCAACGACCTCGGCGACGAGGTCGTACACGCGTCTGTAGTCAACGATGTCGCGAATGGTGACGGCGCCCGTTTTCCTGCGTACCCAGAGGGAGGCATCGACCTCGATGGACTGTGCGATCTCCGCTTCGTGCGGGAGCACCCCGATACGTGCATGGAAGCGCATCGCCTTGAGCGTGACCACGTCCAGTCCAGCCGCGGCATCATTCATCGAGCGCCGTCCTCAGTGTGCGGGTAAGCGAGAGCACGGCCTCGGCGCTCTTGCCGGCGGCGGTCACCAGCGCGCTGCCGACGACGACGCCGTCGGCGATCTTCCCCACCGAGCGCGCCTGCGCTCCGTTGGAAATTCCGAAACCAACGCATACGGGAAGCGTCGTCGTCGATCGAAGCCGTCTCACTGTCTCGGGCAGGTGCGCGGGAACCGATTCGCTCACGCCCGTGACGCCGAGGCGGCTGATCAGATAGACGAAGCCGCTGCCATGGCGCGCGATCTCCGCCATGCGCGGGAGCGGAGTCGTCGGCGCGACGAGGCGAATGAAATCGAGCGGGCCCGCGCCAAGCCACTCTTCGCGCTCAGGATCGGCGCCGACTGGAATGTCGGTGATGAGAATGCCGGCCGCCCCCGCGTCGCGCGCGCGGGTGAGCGCGTCCGGCCCCGCGGCGAGGATCGGATTCAGGTAGCTGAAGATGACGACGGGCGTCCGAAGCGCAGCGCGCTCGAGGAGCTCGAGCGAACGATCGAACGTCATTCCCTTCTCGAGTGCGCG
>JACCRL010000355.1 GCA_013813605.1 Gemmatimonadaceae bacterium | reverse complement strand
GTACCGGCTACGGCGGCTACACTCGCTCGGGCGGAGCCCAACTACGCGGGTGCCCGCTCCGCGGGCTGCCGCTGGTCTCCTTGGTCGCTCGCTTGAAGCCGCGTGGGCCGATACTCCGCGCCTCCCTCTACAGTGATGCAAGGGGAAACGGGCAAGCCCCTGCGCCTGAACTCTGCCGGAACCGCGATGAACCGTCGCAGCGAGCCTCTCGCGCGCCGCTCGCGCCGCCAGTCCCTCAAGACTCCCGCGCGTGCGACTTCCGACGTACCGGCCAGGATGCAAAATCGCCCGGAGGAAACGAAATCCCGGGCGAAGCGCGAGGTGGGATTCAGAGGCTAATGGGCTGCGCGCGCGGGGTGCGGGTGGCGATGCTCGAGGTCTTCGAGGTGATGAAGGGTTTCTTCACCGTAGAACATTTTTATGTAGCGGGCTTGCGTTGGGGTAAGGCGGCGCACTGCCCAGCTCAGGTGAACGAAGTGCGGCTCTACAGGCACGTGCATCGGGTGCATGCCGATTTCGCTCGGCAGGCGGTTCGCCTTCTTCGTGTTGCAGGGACTGCACGCCGTCACCACGTTCGTCCAGTCGTTGGATCCGCCGCGGCTGAGCGGGATGAGATGGTCGCGCGTCAGCGACTCGCGCGGCTTGAGCTCGATCTGCAGCCGGCCGCAATACTGGCAGCGGTAGCGGTCGCGAGCGAACAGGAACGTGTTCGTCACCTGGCGGCGGAAGCGGCGCGGCACGTGGATGAAGCGCATCAGGCGGATTACGGCGGGCCTGGGCAGCGTCAGCCGCTCCGAGCGCACGACGCGATCGGGATCTGCCTCGACGATTTCCGCTTTGCCATCGATCACCAACCGCAGCGCACGGCGTAGCGGAACCATCGTCAAAGGCTCGAACGAAGCATTCAGTGCCAGACAACCAACGATCAAGCACGCCTCCGATGTTCGGACTCTCTCTGCAAATATACAGCGTGGAATGCGCTTTTATTCCGCGATCCCCTGCCAGTTTCGACGATACGAGACGGAAATGAGTAACCGTCCAGCCACCGGGAAGGCCCCTTTTTACGTCGCCGCTGTTGCTGTCGCCGGCACCGGCGTGAGCCAGCCGTAACGGTCGGGAATCTTTCCAGTGGCGATTCCCATGTATTCGCGTTGTATCTCCAGCGTCAGCTTGCCGGGCTTGCCTGTTCCCACCGGAATGCGGTCCACCGAGCGGATCGGGGTTACCTCCGCCGCCGTGCCGGTGAAGAACAGCTCGTCGGCGATGTAGAGCATCTCGCGCGGGAATGCCTGCTCCACGACCTTCACGCCCATGTCGAGCGCTATCCGGATCACCGAATCGCGAGTGATTCCATTCAGGATGCCGGAGCTTATCGTGGACGTGAAAAGCTTCCCATCACGAACGAGAAAGAGATTCTCCCCGCTCCCCTCGGACACGAGCCCGAACGAGTCGAGCATGATACCCTCGACGTAATTGTCGATGCGCGCCTGCATCTTCGACAGCTGGGAGTTGAGATAGTTGCCGCCCGCTTTCGCGAGTGCGGGAAAGGTATCGGGCGCGGCGCGACGCCAGCTCGACACGCACACGTCGGCGCCGTTGGTGAGCGCGTCCTTGCCCAGGTACGTGCCCCAGGTCCAGGGGATGATGAACACCTCGAGCGGAGTGTCGTTGGGCAGCACACCCATCTGCTCGCCCGTACGGAGGGCGATCGGCCGCAGGTAGCAGTGCGGCAGCCCGCTCTCTATCACGGTGTCAACCGCAGCGCGAGACATCTCGTCGGCGGTATACGTGAGCGGCATGCGGTAGATGCGGCAGGAATCCACGAATCGCCGCATGTGATCCCCCAGCCGGAAGATTGCCGGCCCGGCGGGCGTTTCGTAACAGCGGATTCCCTCGAACACGCTCGAGCCGTAATGCACCACATGGCTCATCACGTGAATGGTCGCGTCTTCCCAGTTTACGAATTGCCCATCGCGCCAGATGCGATGGTGGTTATCTGCAGCCGCCATTCCGCCGGACTTCCTCAAGGGGTCGCCTGAAGATACCGAACCGGCAAACGCCTACGCTACCTCGCAACGCCGGCAGAGCTTGCTGCGCCCGACCGATCAGGCGTGGCCCAGTCTCTCAGCCGGTCCGCTGCTGCGCGAACGCGGGCCGCCAGTGCCGCATCCGCGCCGCGCACGCGTCCCTTCTCGACGACGACCCTCCCCCTGACGGTGACCAGCTCGGCGCTTCGTCCCGGGAGCGCGAAAACTGCGGCGGCGTACGGTTCGCCAGCCGGCGTAGTGCGGTGCCAGTCGAGTCGAAAAGCAGCCAGGTCGGCATCCTTGCCCGGCTCGAGCGACCCGATCGTGCTGTCGAGTCCGAGCGCCGTGGCGCCACCCAGTGTCGCCAGCGTCAGCGCTTCGGACGCGCCAAAGGCATCGTGCTTCCGCGCAACCGCGCGATGGATCAGCACCGCGAGGCGCGCTTCGTCGAGAATGTCCATGCGATTGTTGCTCGCAACGGAATCGGAGCCGAGTCCAACGCGCACGCCCGCGGCGAGCAGCGGGAGCAGCGGCGCGATGCCATGGCCGAACTTTGCGTTCGATGCGGGGCAGTGCGCGACGGAGCACGAATGTTTCGCGATAGTAGCAACGTCTTCGTCATCCACGCGCACGCAATGAATGAGCAGTGGGCCGCGCTCGAGCGCGCCGCGTGCCTCGAGAAGCGCGATCGGCGTTCTTCCGCGCCGCGCGACACCGATGCCGCGCCGTTTAAGCCCCACGGCGAACTCGCCCTGGCCATCCGCTACGAGCTGCCGCTCCGCCTCGCTCTCCG
>JACCRL010000329.1 GCA_013813605.1 Gemmatimonadaceae bacterium | reverse complement strand
TGCGCAGCAAAGGATTTCGCTCCAGTACGAGCGGTAATGCGGCGATCAGCGACTGAATTCCCTTCCATGCGATCAGTCGCCCGACAAAGAGAAGCGTCGAGGCCGATGGCCAGTCGATCTCCGCCAGCTTGCGCTCGGCCAGCTCATCGGGCCGCTTGTTGTCGTAGCGCGCGGCGGGCGCGATGGCGGCGCGCAGGTCGTCGAGGGTCCTGGCATTCTCCAGCGCGGCAAGGAACGACGTTTCCTGCGACGCGCTCTTTCCGCGCGGCAGCGGAGCGATTGCTGCCAGGAGGTGTGCGACGTGACCCTGGCGTCCACTGCGCGTGACGGGCTCGAACTCCGCGGTATCCACCCCGAGGTGCAGATCGCGCAGCTTTCCCTCGAGGGCAGGGATCTGGCTGAACACCTTGTGCACGCGCTCGCGCATCTCGTCGCCGATGACGAATATCCTCTGCGCGGCTTCCAGCGACGAGGATGCGTAGCGCAGAAAGCGATCGTCTTTTTTTACCGCGTACTCGATGTCGCTGCCGTGCGGCATGACCGTGAACGGAATACCGGTGAATTCCTCCACTCGCTGTGCCACCACCGGCATCATCACCGCGTGGTTCGCGTGAATGACCGTGATGTCATGGTCGCCGGCGATGCGGAGAAGGATCTCCACGTTTCTCGCGACGTATGCTTCTACTTCCTCTGTCGAGAGGTCGACGAGCGGAACGACGCGGGCATACTCCTCGTACTTGTCGGTGACGAACACGGGAAGCGTGGCGCCAAGGGCCGGCTTGTGAAGAATGCACCGTCCGGGATAGGGGCTCTCCCGCTCGAGTATCGTGGTGACCGAGCCGTTCAGCTCATATGTATGAGCCGTGGAGATGAAATCGTATCGCTCCGGATGATTCTCCTGGCAGACGAGGTGAACCACCTCTCCGCGACGACAGAGCGAGCGTACGACGGAACGCGTCCACAGGTTGCTGCCCGAGCCCTCGAGCAGCCAGCCGTGGAGTATGCAGAGCATGCGCCGGTCTGCTGCTAACGCTGGGACGAGAGCAGCAGCTGATTCCCGTCGGGGTCGATAACCTGCACCGACGTGCCCCACGACGCCTTCGCGGGGGGTGTCTTGAATTCGACTCCGCGCTGCCTGAGCTCCTCGTAGGTTTTTTCGACGTCATCGCACAGGAAGACCATGTTGGAAAACGTACCAATCCGATCCTCCTGTCCCGGCGGCGTGAACAGCACGAGACGGGTTTCAGCGCCGGGTATGCCCAGCTCGATCCACCGTGTGCCGTTGCCGAACGGCTGGTCGGTCAGGACCTCGAAACCGAGCTTTTCGGTGTAGAATGCGAGCGCTACGTCCTGATCCCGAACCGGGATGCTGACAAATTTTATGTGAGTGATCACTGTTAGCTCCAGACTGCAGTTTGCCGGGCAGGAGGCGAATTCCGCGCCATTCCGGGCACTGGGCGGAAAGCTGGCGCGACATTCGCGCATCTGGTATCTCTACAGGTGCAGGATCACGAGGTCAATTAAATGGAGACGTCGGCATGGATGACATCAAGAAGACGCTGGAGAAGCTGCGTGAAGAGCTCACCGTAGCAGGAAAGCGTCTCTCCAACCTGGCGGAGAAGGGCCAGGCCGAACTGCCCGGCGCGGGCAAAAAGATCAACGAGGAATACGAGCGCCTGCAAGGGTTGCTGGACAACGCCGTCGAGAAGCTGAAGAAGTATCGCCCCTAAACGAGTCGCGGCCGTGATTCATGCCCGGCACGGTAGGCTGAGAGAATCTGGATGTCGCCTACCGTCGGTGGCGACACGGCGTACACGATGCCGAGCCGCCAGCTTTCCGCGGCGAGGTGGAAACGGCGATAGATAATGTAGGGAGCGTCCTGAATCGCCCTGCGGGGCGCGTCGTCCTCGATCTCCGAGAGCGGCTTGTCGGGGAGGCATATCTCGGGCGGAGGCTCGTCACCAAATTCGAGTCGCATGATCTCCGCGCGCGAGGTGATAAGCCAGCATTCCATTACAAAAAATAACGGGTCACCTTTTGAAGGGTGACCCGTAAAGCCTTCTGACGCTGGGCTCGGCCTATTTGCTGGCCTTTGCTGATGCGGCCATTCCCTTCTTGAACAGCGGCAGATACTTCCCGTATCCGCGCGCTTCGAGCTCGGCGACCGGGACGAACCGCATTGCAGCGGAGTTCATGCAGTAGCGCAGGCCAGTCGGACGGGGTCCGTCATCGAACAGGTGGCCAAGGTGGGAATCTGCGCGCGCCGAGCGAATCTCCGTACGGGCGTAGCCAAGGTGGCGGTCGGTCTTCGAGCGCAGGTTGGCGGGCTCGAGCGGTCGCGTGAAGCTGGGCCACCCGGTGTTCGACTCGTACTTGTCGATCGAGCTGAAAAGCGGCTCGCCGGAAACTACGTCCACGTAGATGCCTGCCTTGTGGTTGTCCCAGTAAGTATTCCGGTAGGGAGTTTCGGTATCGTCGCGCTGGGTCACCGAGTACTGGATTGGCGTCAGCTTGCGGCGCAGCTCTGCGTCCGAAGGCTTCACAAAGGCGGAGCCAACGCCACCCTTTGCACGGGCCGGTGCGGGGAGAGGCTGATC
>JACCRL010000296.1 GCA_013813605.1 Gemmatimonadaceae bacterium | reverse complement strand
TGCGCAGCGCGCTCAGGCACATCGGCCTCACTGCCGGCGGGCGGGTCGTTTCGAGCGCCTTCTACATGATCCTCCGCGACGGTACCGATGCACCCGCCCCGGTCATCACCTTCGCCGACTGCGCCGTCATCCCGTACCCGACCGCCGAGAATCTCGCCGACATCGCCATCGCGGCCGCAGTCGACAGGAGGCGGATCGTCGGTGACGAGCCGCGTGTGGCGCTACTCTCCTTCAGCACCCGCGCCAGCGCGCGCGGGAAAAGCGTGGAGATGGTACGCGCCGCCGTCGCGCTCATTCGTGAGCGGGCACCGGGGCTGGAGGTGGACGGAGAATTGCAAGGTGACGCCGCGCTTGCTCCGCTCGTCGCCGATCGCAAAGCGCCGGGCAGTCAGGTAGCCGGAAGGGCGAACGTGCTCGTTTTTCCCTCGCTTGATGCGGGCAACATTGCATACAAGCTGGTGCAGCGCCTGGGAGGCGCGCAGGCAGTTGGACCGATACTGCAGGGCCTCGCGAAACCGGCCGCCGATCTCTCGCGCGGAGCGGACAAGGAGGACATTATTAATGTGGCCGCGATCGCCGCGCTGCAGTCGGGAAGCGCGGTGGATGCGGCGCACTTTTCCTGAATTGGATCATACTGGAGATATCTGAATGAGTTTCTCGATCAAGAAGCAGGGCGAGGTCGTCGTCGTCGATGTCGAAGGCCAGCTCATTGTCGGCAACCGGCAGGAGCTGAAGCAGAAAGTTCTCGACGAGCTCGAGAAGGGCGAAAAGAAGTTCCTGATCGATTTCAGCCAGACGGGCTACATCGACAGCTCCGGACTCGGCGTGCTCGTATCGCTCTCGAAGAAGATTCGCGAGCAGGGCGGTGAGCTTCGCCTCGCCAATCTCAACGTCGACCTCCAGACGCTGTTCGAGCTGACCAAGCTCGACACGCTCTTCCAGATATCCGACACGAGGGAGCGCGCACTAGAGAGCTTCTAATGGCCGCATCACGCG
This sequence comes from Gemmatimonadaceae bacterium, assembly GCA_013813605.1. GTDB lineage: Bacteria > Gemmatimonadota > Gemmatimonadetes > Gemmatimonadales > Gemmatimonadaceae > UBA4720. Next base: position 2,406 of record JACCRL010000296.1, on the reverse strand, counting down.
TCGCTTTCGATCTGCGGATCCCGAGCGACGTTGACTACATCGAAGGCGTAGTCGAGCTCGCGAGCCAGCGGTGCCGGGAGCTCAAGTTCCCCCCCAGCAAGTGTTCGCTCAACGTGCCGGTGGCCCTCTCGGAGGCCCTGTCGAACGCCATCCTGCGCGGAAACGTCGGCGCCGGCGGAAAACAGGTGCGTGTCCGCGCGATTATCGATGATCACAGCCTCGTCTTCGAGGTTGTTGACGAAGGGCCCGGCTTCGATCTCGACGCTTCGACAAAGGACTGCACCACGGACGAGAACATCACGCGCGAGGAAGGGCGCGGACTTTTCCTGATGCGGAAGCTGATGGACCGCGTGGAGAGCTTCCAGCAGGAGGGCAACGTCGTACGTCTGACGCTCCGTCGCGCATGAAGGAGCTGGAAGCGGTGCTCATCGCCTTCCGCGAGGGCACGCACTGCGAGGCCGGCGTCTGGGGCGGCGGTGAGGGAAGGGCGGCGCCAACGGCGATTGCGCGGTCGAGCGCAAAGGTGCAGATGCCCGACGTCCTGCCCGGCGAGCCGGGCCAGTCGGTACCAGGGAATTTCGGAACCCAGCTCGTCACGCGCGTTCACTCGGTGCGCAAAGTCTGGCTGACTGTTGGCCCGTGTGACCCCGGGCACACTCCGGAAGACCGCCACGTCAATCTGCTGATGCCCGTCGTCGCCCAGTTCATGAAGGCGGCACTCGAGGTCGAGCACGCCGCCACCGAGCTGGGCGAGCGCTACGAGGAGATCAACCTCCTCTACACCATCGGCGAGATACTCGGCCGCACCGTCACACTCGAGGAAGCAGCGACGACGATCCTGACGGAGATCTCGGAAACCGTCGGCGCCCGCGTGGCGTCGATCCTCGTCCACGATCCGGCGACCAATACGCTGAACGCCGTCGCCGCGCTTGGCGTCCCGACATCACAGATCCCGCCGATCAGCGCGGCCGATCCGACGAGCGTTTCCGCGCGCGTCTTTCGCACGCAGCATCCGCTTATCGTCATCGGGAAGGGAGTGACGTTCGGCACCGAATCGCCGTACGGCAGGGGAGAGATGCTCTCCGTGCCGATCATGTGGACGACGCCATCCGGAGGACAGCCGCTGGGAGTGGTGAATCTCGCCGACAGGCGTTCGCGGCAGCCGTTCTCCGCCGGCGACCAGAAGCTCGTCACTGCGATCGCGACGCAGATCGGCACCGCGATTCAGAACGCGAAGCTCGTGCTTGCCTCGCTCGACCAGCAGCGCCTGCAGCAGGAGATGAGTCTCGCCCACGACCTGCAGATGAAGCTGCTCCCGGCGACGAACGTCGTCGCGCCGGAAGCAGAGGTCACGGCGCGCGTCGTTCCCGCGGAGAGCGTCGGCGGTGACTTCTACCAGCTGTTCAAGATGCGGGACGGCGGAACAGGCGTGATGATCGGCGACGTATCGGGCCACGGTTACCGCGCGGCTCTCATCATGGCGCTGGCGATGAGCGCATCGGCGATTCACGCGCAGATCACCGCCAGCCCCGGCGCAATGCTCGGCGCGCTCACCAACTCGTTGCGGGAAGAGCTCGAGCAGACCGAGATGTTCATCTCGGTTTTTTACGGCGTCGTCGATCCGCCGAACGGAACGCTGACCTATGCCAACACCGGCCACCCGCACGCCTTCGTCGTCAGCCAGGAAGGAACGGTGACGCGGCTCGCCGCCGGGAATCCTCCCCTCGGCATGACCGACGACACGCCCGCCGCTGCAACACTTGGCTGGGAAAAGGGCAAGGACCTGCTCGTGCTGTTCACCGACGGAATCAGCGATGCCCGCAACGCCGCCGACGAGCGGCTCGGTGAAGAGCGGGTGATGGAAACGATCGTCGAGCACCGCGAAAAGAAGACTTCAGTAATTCTGGACGAAGTGTTTGCGATGCTCGGCAGGCATACGCGCGGCATTCCAAGCAGGGACGACCTGACGCTGGTCGTTCTGCGCAGCTGACCGTGGCTCCCCCGCCGGGCGGACGCAAATCCAACCCCCCGGTTCTCAAGCGGTACGGGCAGCACTTCCTTTCCGACCCGGCGATACTGTCGTCAATCGTCGACGCTCTCGCTCCCACCGCTGCGGACACTGTTGTCGAGGTCGGTCCGGGCCGAGGCTCGCTCACCGACATTCTTGCGAGCCGGGCAGGGAAGGTCGTCGCCGTCGAGATCGACCGCGCGCTCGCCGAGCAGCTCACGAGTCGCTACGCCGGCTGGCCGCATGTAACGATCGTGCAATCAGATTTTCTGGAGACACGGGTCGAGGAATTCGCGGGTCCCGACTACCTGCTCGTCGGCAACGTGCCCTACTACATCACCACGCCGATCATTTTCCGCGCGCTCGAGCCGCCGATGCCGCGCCGCTCGGTGTTCCTC
>JACCRL010000282.1 GCA_013813605.1 Gemmatimonadaceae bacterium | reverse complement strand
GGGAGATTCTGCCCGACGGCGTCGTCGTGAGATATGGCGCCGGACCCGCGCTGATCGTGTCGTTCATCCTGCTCGGCTTCGTGTGCGGCCTTGCCGCGCTCTGCTACGCCGAGCTCGCCTCCATGATCCCGCAGGCCGGCAGCGCGTACGCGTATTCGTACGCGACGCTGGGCGAACTGGTAGCGTGGATCATCGGCTGGGATCTCATCCTCGAGTACGCGGTCGGGAACGTCGCCGTGGCGGTGGCGTGGAGCGGATACTTCAATTCGCTTCTCACCGCCTTCAGCATCCACCTCCCCGACTGGACCACGCACGGCTATCGGGCGGCGCTTCTCAGCTCCGATCCCGCCGTACACGGACTGCTGCAGACCGCGCCGCGAATTGCCGGGATTCCGATCCTCCTCAACATCCCCGCGTTTCTGATCGTGATGATCATTACCTGGCTGCTGATGCGCGGCGTGCGCGAGACGGCCCGGGCAAACAACATCATGGTCGTGATCAAGCTGCTCGTTCTGACGCTGTTCGTCGTCGTCGGCGCGATGCACATCGATACCTCCAACTACGTTCCATTCGCGCCGAACGGATGGCGCGGCATCCACCAGGGCGCGGCGATCGTCTTCTTTGCCTACATCGGCTTCGACGCCATCTCTACCGCAGCGGAGGAGACAAAGAATCCGCAGCGGAACCTCCCCATCGGAATCCTGGGCGGGCTGGCGATCTGCACAGTGATCTACATCATCGTCGGGGCGGTGGCGACGGGCATTGTTCCCTACCAGCAGCTAAAGGCGGCGGACCCGCTCTCCAGAGCGCTGACGCTCGCCGGCCTCGGCACCGCCAGCTGGATCGTGTCGCTCGGCGCAGTGATCTCTCTGACCGCTGTTCTGCTCGTCTTCCAGTACGGACAGCCGCGCATCTTTTTCGCGATGGGCCGCGACGGTCTCCTCCCGCCGTGGGCGGCGAAGGTACACCACAAGTCGCGCGTACCGCACATAACCACGCTGGTCACGGGCATCGCAGTTGCGATCGGTGCTTTGGTCGCCGATGAGAACGAGATCTACGACCTGACTAACATCGGCACTCTTTCCGCTTTTGCGATTGTATGCATCGGGGTGCTGGTGCTGCGCATCAGGGAGCCCGAGAGGCCTCGTCCCTTCCGCGTGCCGTTCGTGTGGGCGACGACGCTCGTTGGCGCCTCCGCCTGCATCTATGTCATGTTCGGCCTGCGCGCGCGTGCATGGGAGAGGTTCGGAATCTGGCTCCTCATCGGCATCGTCATATACTTTGCGTATGGATGCCGGCACTCGACGCTTCGCCGGTCGCGCGGATAACGCGTTCTGTTGCAGCTGCAGTTAACTCACCGATAATACACAAATGCCCAGCGCCTTTCAGAATCTGAGACGTATCTCGCTTACCGCCTGGATCATGATCGCCATGGTCATTGGCGTATTCATCGGGTGGCTGTGGCCCGAAGTCGGGATGGCGCTCAAACCGCTGTCCACGATTTTCCTGCGCATGATCAAGTCGATCATCGTGCCCATCATCTTTGGCACGCTGGTCGTCGGCATCGCCGGACATGGCGACGACATGAAGCGCGTCGGACGGCTGGCACTCAAGTCGATCATCTACTTCGAGATCGTCACCACTATCGCGCTATTCATCGGCCTCGCCGCCGTAAACATCACGAAGCCGGGAATCGGCGTGCAGATCCAGGCTTCGCCCGACGAGGGGGAAAAGCTCGCCAGCAACACGCCGACGGGGATGGGTTTCCTCGAGCACGTCGTGCCGACGAGCTTCTTCGACGCCGCCGCGAAGAACGAGGTCCTGCAGATCGTCTTCTTCTCGATCCTGTTTGCAGTCGCGCTGTCGCAGGTGAAGGGGCGTCCCAAAGAGATTGTTCTCGCGGGCTGCGAAGGACTCGCCGAGGTCATGTTCAAGTTCACGGCAATCGTGATGCGCTACGCTCCAATCGGCATCGGCGCCGCGATCGCGGTCACGGTTGGTCACAGCGGACTGGGGGTGCTGATCAATCTGGGTAAGCTGATCCTGACGCTTTACGGCGCGCTTGTCGTGCTCGTGCTCGTGGTCTTCGTTCCCGTCGCGCTCATGTTCAAGGTGCCGATCCGCGAGTTCCTTGCGGCGGTGCGGGAGCCGGCGCTCATCGCCTTCTCCACGACCTCGTCCGAAGCCGCGCTGCCGAGGGCGATGCAGGCGATGGAAGGAATCGGCGTGCCGCGGCGCATCGTGGCATTCGTGATGCCCACCGGATATTCGTTCAACCTCGACGGTTCGACGCTCTACCTTGCAG
>JACCRL010000276.1 GCA_013813605.1 Gemmatimonadaceae bacterium | reverse complement strand
TAGACGAAAGCCACGCGACCCGAGTACGTCCGGCCGGGGTCTGCGGAAAATACGATCGTTGCGGGGCTCCCCGGCGCCACCAGTCCACCGTCTGCTTCGGGGAGCTGCGTTTCCACCCACACCGAGGATAGATCGGCGATTGTGTAGAGTTCCTCTCCCACTTGTATTGCCTGTCCCTGCACGACATTCTTTTCGATGATGACGCCCGAGACCGGAGCGTGGAGTGTCACCGTTCGAAGCGGACGGCCCGACTTGAGCACCTGATTTATCTGAGCGTTTGAGACTCCCCAGAGCTGGAGGCGCTGGCGCGCTGCTCCGACGAGATCGCCGCTGCCTGCGCTCACTCCGGGAATGGAAGTCGTCCCCAACGTACGCGACATGCGGCTGGCCAGCAGCAGCTCCTGTTCGGCGGCCAACAGCTCGGGCGAAAAGATTTCCGCAACCGGCTGCCCGCGTGTCACCTGTTGTCCCGCGAAATTCGCGTAGAGACGCTCGGCGTACCCGCTGAAGCGCGCCGTCACTTTGGCGACCCTGGTTTCGTCGATCGTGACAGTCCCGGCGGCGCGCAGCTCATTCGACAGAGTGCGGAGCTCGACACGCGCGAATGTCACCCCGAATTCCCGCAGCTCATTCGACGTCAGTGTAATCGACCCGTCAGAGGACGAACGCGAAGAACTGCCATCCGATGGCGCTCCCGGCATTGCCATCCCGTTCATTGCATCGGTTGCGGGTTGCCGATTTGCCGGCGCAGTGGACGTATTCCCTCGCCGTAGCCCGCGCGGCGCGAAGAAGAAGGCGATCAGAATTAGCGCGACCACGACACCAGCCCCGAGCCAGATACGGATTTTTCGTGATCTGCCCGCTGAGTTACTTCTCGCGTGCAGCGTCATCGCAGCACCTCCGTTCCCGTAACCTGCTCGAGTCCGCTCACTGCCTTCGCGAAGTCGGTCAGTGCGCGGTGATACTCGGTCTCATAGGTGAGCAGCGTGGACTGGCTGTCGAGAACCTCCAGCAGTCCCGATTTTCCCGTGCGGTAGCTGCCGGTGGCGGACGCCAGCGCCGCGCGACCCTGCGGCAGTACCGCCTTCACATAGATCGCCAGCTGCGTGCGCGCGCGCTCCGCATCGTTGTAGAGAGCGGCGACCTCGGCGCGAACCTCGTCGGCTTGAGCGCTTCGTTCCGCCGCGACCGCCGTGTGCTCGGACTGAGCCTCGGCAACATACTTCCCCTGCACCGCACCGCGGCGGAAACGGAGCGGAAAGGATACCTGCGCCGAGACCATGTCCGACCGCGGCTTCCCCTGCTCGCCGCCCATCGTCCCCGCAGACCGACCGGACCGCTGTCCGTACTGCAGGGTCACGTCGAAGTCCGGGCTGTACTCCTTTCTCGCCAGCCGCACGCGTTCTGCCTGCGCGGCGACATGCGCATCGCGAAGGCGGAGCTCCGGGTTTCCAACAACGGCGCTTGCCTGAAGCTGATCGAGCGGGAGAAGCGATGAACCCGCGGCGCGAGCCCCGAGCGTGCTGGCAACGAAGTGAACCCGCGCCGCGTTCGGCTCGACTGCCGCCGCAGTGACCGCCGGAGGAATTTCGGGCTGCTCAAGCTCCGATTCCGGCGGCAGGGCGAGTAACCGATTCAAATCCGCAAGCGCGGAACGCCGACGCTCGAGAAGCGCGCTTGCCGATGCTCCCACTGCGCCTGCTTCCATGCGTGCCTTGAGCACATCGGCCTGCTCGCCCCTGCCGACCGCATAGCTGGCTTCCGTCACGCGGGCAAGGTCCGACATGTTGGTTGCGCTGCGTCGCACGATGTCCACCGACCGGTCCAGAAAAACTATTTCGTAGTAGCCTTCCTTGACTCTCCTCGCGACTCCGAGCTGCGCCGATTGCAAAGCCGCGAGCGCCACCGCGCTTTCACGCTCGGCGACGTCGCGCCGGATGCGCAGCTTACCCGGAAAGGGAATGCTTTGCTGCAGTCCGATCATCTTCATCGTCATGTCATCGGACGTGAAGCTGGGCGGGCTGATGGGGACGTTGATCAGCCCCACCATCAGCATCGGATCGCTCAACAGGCCCGCCGGGCCCACCCGCGAGCGCGCTGCGGCGGCTCGGGCGCGCGCGGCCTGCAGCTCCGGGTTATTGGCCAGTGCGCGTGCGACTAGTGAGTCGAGCTGAGATCCGGGATGGACGCTCGCACGGGGCTCCGGCGAGGCCAGGTTGGCAACACCGCCCTGGCCCGACGCGGGCAAGGCGAGCATGACCGTCGTGACGAGGCAGGCGCTGAGGAATATCCGGAACGCGCGCGCGCGGCGCGTGTGGCGTGATGACTGAGACATGATGATTTTGATTGAAGTCCACGACTCGCACGTACGCAGTGAATGCGGACGGCAGCCGATCCGCACGCCCTCAGTCGAGTGCGCGCGGCGTTAACACTTTGGTTGTGTCGTGGACTACGCCCGCGGAGGCGGAAGCTCGGGGGCGGTTACTTCGGAAGGGGGTTCGAGCGCGCGTATCTCGCGCGTGCCGGATTCAGGGCGAACGACGGAATTCACCGCGACCGCGACCGATGTCACGGCTGCTGGGCCACATGGTGCCATCGAGGAGCCGCAGCCACCGGGCGCCCAAGGGAAGCGGCAGGGCGCTTCGGATTCTGGAGACAGCCCTTCAATGGAGACAGCGGGTGCATCGTGAGTTGCCGACATTGACGCCATCTCGCCCGTCGCGCCGCTCATGTCCATGCCGGCCATCGCCTGTCCCGCGGAGGGCAGCACGCAGGCGAACCCGCTCGTCACCAGCATGGTGGCGATGAGAAATACGCTGGAAACCAGCGCCGTCAGGGAGGACAGCCGTCGATTGAATGTCACACTGATCTGACGGTCGAAGCGGGGGGTCGTCACGCTTG
>JACCRL010000249.1 GCA_013813605.1 Gemmatimonadaceae bacterium | reverse complement strand
ACTGTGGCGTCCGGGTCCGCCTCGTCGTCGTCGTCGGCGTCTTCAGCACTGTCCCAGAGACGGTCGCTGTGATCCTCGTTGATCGCCCAGCCACCATCCTCGTCCTCGTCCTCGTCGTAGGACCGCTTTCCGCGCCTGAAGCCGCCGAGATCGTCCCCGTCGTCATCGTCCGCAAAACGCAAAGGCCTCACTGATCCATCACTCGGCATGACCCCTCCATGGAATTTTTTCATCAGCAACCATGCTGAAGTGCGCGCAATATTTACGTATTCAATCGGCTCGCCGCTGCACGACGCGTGCCTCATGCCAAAATCGTGGTGTGACCTGGTTGCCCCGACTGCGAATACGCCCCCTCAAGGGGTGGCGTCTAGGCGTCAGGCGGTAGCTGTTCCGGAAGCGCCGCTTTCGACCCGCCGCCGGATCACACGCTCCAGCGCCTGGAAGACCCGCTCCTCGAGGTGTTTACCAACGTCCGGAGCAAGGCGTTCGAGCGCTTCGAGCGGCTCCAGCGGCCGGCGGTAGGCGCGCTCGGAGGTGAGCGCGTCATATGAATCCGCGGCGCAGAGGATGCGGCCGCCAAGCGAGATCTTGTCGCCGCAAAGGGCGCCCGGATACCCGGCCCCGCTCCAGTGCTCGTGGTGGTGCTCCAGATAGATGAGCGGCTTCTCGATGTGGAAGAGCGGCGCCAGGATGTCGAGGCCGATGCGCACGTGGGTCTTTACGTGCTCGTACTCCTCACTGGTGAGAGCGCCCGGCTTGTGCAGGATGTCTTCACGAATTCCGATCTTGCCGACGTCGTGCAGCCGGCCGGCGATGCGGATGTCATTACAGGTCTCCGGATCCAGCCCGAGCTCCTCGCCGATATCGCCGCCCAGCTCGGCGACGCGCTGCGAATGTCCGCGCAGGTAGACGTCCTTTGCCTCCATCGCATTGATCAGCGTCTCGGCGATGCCCACCGACATGCGGCGCAGCGACTCCTTCTCCTGCTCGAGCTCGGCGGTCCTGAGCGCGACTTCCTCGCGGATGAGCATCTCGACGCGCCGTTGCTCGATCGTCGCCGTGCGCTTGATGAGGGCACGATCGACTGCCTGCTGCAAATCGGCCAGCTCGACCGGCTTCATCAAATAATCGGCCGCACCCGACGAAAGCACGGCTGTCGCGGTGGCGGCGTCGTTCACAGCCGTGAGCATGACGATGGCAAGGTCCTGGTCCAGCGCGATCGCCTTCGGCACGACCTGCACACCCGTCATCCCCGACATCCGGACATCGCAAAGCATCAGCGAATACTTCGAGGCGCCGAGGGCCTGGAGCGCCTGCTCGCCGGAGCCGGCGATGTCCACCTCGTAGCCGCGCGAGCGCAGAAATTTTCTGAGCGCGAGGCGAATCGTCTCTTCGTCGTCAACAACGAGAATGCGGGTCATGCTTCGGCGCTGGCCAGAAGTGGAAGCGTGATCGTGAACGTCGTGCCGGCATCCTCGGCGCTTTCAACCGAGATCGAGCCGTTGTGTGCCTGAATGATACCATAGCTGACGCTGAGGCCGAGCCCGGTGCCCTCGCCAGCGGGCTTGGTGGTGAAGAACGGCTCGAAGATCCGCTGCCGTATTTCCTCGGGCATGCCACGGCCGGTGTCGGCGATGATGATCTCCACCGTGTCCTGCTGCCGGCGCGTCACCAGCGAGAGATGGCGGACGTGCGACTCGTGCAGCGCGTACTCGGCATTGACGAGGAGATTGAGCAGCACCTGCTGCAGCTTCGGCTCGTCGCCTCTTACCTGCGGGTTCGAGCCGTCGAGATGCAGGTGGACCTCGATTTCCGCTGAGCGTGCGGCGAAAGTGCGGAGGCGAAGCGTGTGCTGGACGAACTTGTTGACGTCTACGGCGACATCGCGCGGCTCGCTGGTGCGCGCGAAGAGCAGGAGATCGCGGATGACGCCGATCGCGCGGTCTGCCTCGCGCTTGATGAGGTTCACCGATTCCTTCTGGTCCGTCTCCAGCTTGTCTTCGAGCAGAAGCTGCGCGAAAGTGGAGATGCCGGTGAGCGGGTTGTTCAGCTCGTGGGCGACCCCCGCGACCAGCTCTCCGACCGCGGCGAGCTTCTCCGCGCGGGTGAGGTGCTCCCTGATGTTCCGCTCCTCGGTAAGATTGCGAACGCCAATCACGAGCCCGACGATGTTCTCGGTGCCATCGCGGATGTGGCTCAGCGTCACGGCGGCAGGGAACTCCGTTCCGTCCTTTCTTTTATGAATGTGCTCGCCCGTCCACAGCCCTTTCTCGCTCGCCGACGCGGGGATGGTCTCGCGCCGGGAGAGCTGCGCCGATGCGACGACGAAATCGTCCACTGACAGTCCGGCAATCTCACGAGCCTCGTACCCATATTCCCGGATCGCGGCGCGGTTGGCGTATTGGACACGCGCATCGACACCAAGTATGAGCACCGGCTGGTCCATCGTTGCGAGCGCGGCGGCCAGTGTTCTCTCACGCGCATGGGTGCGCTGCTCGTGCTCGCCGAGGAGCAGCACGTCTACGGCGAGTGCGACGCTCGGCGCGAGATCGAGGAGCGCATCCACGTACGGCACGTCCTGAAGGCGTGGTGCCTCGGTGGTGACGACGAGCACACCGATGCGCCGGTCGCTGGCGATGAGCGGAATCACGATGGCCGGCTCGGCGGGAACCTTGTCGGCATGATGGGCGTCGGCGCGAAAATCGTCGAGCAGGGTCGGCTTGCCGCGCCCCCATGCAGTGCGTACCGAGCTCTCATCAACAGGCGCGCTGATGTCCAGCATCGGAGAGCAGCTGCCGTTGGCGGCGACGCAGATGAGAGTACGATCGTCGCTCGTCACGACCCCGATGACCTTGCCTCGCGACGGGAAGACGCGGTCGAGGACTTCGAGAATGTTTCTCGTACCGTCCTTGACGGTTACTTTGCGCAGCGCGAGGCGTGCGATCTCGGCTGCCGCCGCCGTTTGCTGCTGTTCGCTTCTCTGGCCGGCAAAGAGGCGGGCGTTCTCGATCGCCACGGCTGCCTGGCGGGCGATGAGCGTGATGAGCTCCATGTCGTGCGCGTCGTACGCGTGCGCGCGATAGGAGAGAACCTGGAGAACCCCGAAGATCCGGCCGCGGTAGTCGAGCGGCGCGGTGAGCTCGCTCTGCACCGGCAGCGTTTCCTTCACCTCGTATCCCGTTCCTGCCCACCACCGCTCCGGCTCGGCGGTGATGCTTGGAACGCCGGTCTGGAAGGCCTGCGAGATGCTGCGCGTGCCGATCGGGAAAGAAGCCGTGTCGTCGCTTTTCCGCTCCTGGAAATCGACGACGGCGTACTGCGGGTAAAAGGTTTCCGTGACGGGATCGGCGGTGATCAGCGTGAAGCACGGCGCGTCGACGACGGAGGCGACGGCCGTATAGATCTCGTGGTAGGTCTCATCGAGGGAGATGGCCGCCGAGATTGCCTGCTGTACGGTAGCGACGGCGGCGAATCGCGCCGCGCGCCGCTCGAGCTCAATTACGAGCTCAGTCGTCAATGAATTCCACCGTGACCGGGCGCGTGATTATTCCGGCGTTGACACCGCACTCGAGGAAGAGGCGGATCGCCTGCCTGCCGCGGTCACCGTAGTCGAGCGTCCATTCGTTGACGTACATGCCGACGAAGGTGTCGGCCATCGAGCGGTCGAGCCCGCGCGCGTACTTCATCGCGTGGTCGAGCGCCTTGGTGCGGTGGTCGAGGCCGTAGGCGATGCTGGCGCGCAGGTGCCTCGACACGATCGATCTCAGCTCGCGAGGCAGGTCCTTGCGGATGACGTTGCCGCCGAGTGGGAGGGGGAGGCTGGTATCGTCCTTCCACCATGCGCCCATGTCGGCGACGAGGTGGAATCCGTCGTCGGCGTAGGTAAGCTGTCCCTCGTGGATGAGCAGTCCGGCGTCGACATCTCCTCTTTTCACCGCTGCCTCGATCTGGTCGAAGGGCATCGCGACGGGGATGAAGTCCGCCTGGTAGAGGCGGAGCGCGAGGTACGCGCTCGTCATCAGTCCTGGAATGGCGATGAACTTGCCGCGTATGTCATCGCGCGTCATCGGCTTCGTCGCGACGAGGCGCGGTCCGTAGCCATCGCCCATCGACGCGCCGTGCGGAAGGAGCGCGTAGGTGTCGGAGAGGTACGCGTAGGCGTGGATCGAGACGGCGGTGACG
>JACCRL010000236.1 GCA_013813605.1 Gemmatimonadaceae bacterium | reverse complement strand
CGTGATGACGAATCACGACTTCGCGGCAATGGGTATCGACACGTCGCACGAGTGGATCATGGAGCGCAGCGGGATCGCGCAGCGCTACGTGAGCAAGAACGGCGAGACGACGTGCTCGATGGCGTCGGCGGCCTCCCGGCAGGCGATGCAGGCGGCAGGCGTGCAGCCCGGGGAGATCGACCTCATCGTGCTAAGCACCGCGACGCCCGACCGTTTGCTGCCGGCCACCGCCGTGGACATCCAGGCCGAGCTGGGCGCCACTCGCGCCGCCGCGTTTGACCTCTCCGCCGCGTGCTCGGGCTGGCTTTACGGGATGACCGTCGCCGAAGGGATGATCATGTCGGGGGTCGCCGAGACGGCGCTGGTGATCGGCGCCGAGAAGATGAGCGCGATCGTTGACTGGAAGGACCGTTCGACTTGCGTGTTGTTCGGTGATGGAGCGGGAGCGACGGTGCTGCGCCGCAGCAAGAATGGAAAGGGGATTCTCTCGGCCTTCATGCGCAGCGACGGGAAGCTCGCCGACCTGCTTTACCGGCCGGAAGGCGGCGCGACCGTGCCGATGTCGGCGGACGTCCTCGAAAAGGGATCACACCTCGTGAAGATGGCGGGGCGCGAAGTGTTCAAGCACGCGGTCCGGTCGATGTCCGAAGCCGCCGACAGGGCGCTCGACGGCGCGCGCCTCACCGGCGCCGACATCGACCTGCTCATTCCACATCAGGCGAACGTGCGCATCATCGAGGCGACAGCGAAGCACTCGGGAATCCCGATGGACAAGGTTTTCGTCAACGTCGACCGATATGGCAACACGTCGTCCGCGTCGATTCCGATCGCGCTCAGCGAAGCGATCGAGCAGGGCCGGGTTGGCGAGGGCTCAACCGTGATGATGGTCGCCTTCGGCGCCGGATTCACCTGGGCTTCGATGATCATTCGCTTCTAGGCGCGTGGACATCGTACTGCTGTTCCCCGGGCAGGGCTCGCAGAAGCCCGGGATGGGAAAGGACCTCGCCGCAGCCTTCCCCGAAGCGAAGCAAGTTTTTTCGATCGCCGACGAGGCACTTGGAGCAAGCCTCAGCAAGCTCTGCTTCGAAGGACCGGCCGAAGAGCTCACGGAGACCCGCAACGCGCAGCCGGCGCTGTTCACTCACGGCGCTGCGGTCTGGAGCGTGGTGTCGCGACATCTCGCGCCGCACGTGCGCGCCGCCGCCGGCCATTCGCTCGGTGAGTTCACCGCCTACCACGCCGCCGGCGCCGTCAGCCTCGAGGATGGAGTGCGGCTCGTGCGCCGGCGCGGCGAGCTGATGTACGACACCGGCACCTCGCGTCCCGGAACGATGGCGGCGATTCTCGGCACTACAACGAGCCCGATCGCCGAAATCTGTGCGCAGGCAACGCAGGGGGACTCGCTCGTCGTGCCCGCGAATTACAACACCGACGAGCAGACAGTCATCTCGGGTGAAATCGAGGCGGTGGAGCGGGCGATGGCTCTCGCAAAAGAGGCCGGCGCCAAGCGCGCGATCGGACTCCCTGTGAGCGGGGCTTTTCACTCGCCGCTGATGAGGCCCGCAATCGAGGGACTTCGCGGTGCAATTGCCGTCGCCGCCCTGACCGACCCGCGTTTCCCTGTTTACTCGAACGTCACTGCCAAGCCCTCAACGGATGCGGGGTCGGGAAGCAGGCTGCTGCTCGACCAGCTTACGTCGCCCGTTCTCTGGGCGACCGAGGCGCGCAACATTGCCGCTCGCTTCCCCGATGCGCTGTATGTGGAAATGGGACCGGGGAACGTCCTGTCCGGCCTCATGGGAAGACTCGTGAAAGGCGCGCGCACAATCGCCTGCGGCGGTCCCGCCGAGGTCGAACAACTCCTTAAAATGGTCGCCTGATGCAGATCGATCTCGCAGGGAAAAATGCGCTCGTCACCGGCAGCACGCGTGGCATCGGGAAAGCGATCGCCCAAGGCCTCGTCCAGTGCGGCGCGCGAGTCGCCGTCGTCGGACGGGACTTGCAGAAGGCAGAGGAAGGCGCGAAGGCACTTGGAGAAAACTGCCGCGGCTTCGCCTGCGACGTCTCTGATACCGCCCAGGTCGCCAGGCTGATCGCGGATGTCGAAGCTGCGTTCGGGTCGATCGACATCCTCGTCAACAATGCAGGCATCACGAAGGACAATCTCGTGATGCGTCTCAAGGACGAAGACTGGGATGCGGTGCAGAACGCCAACCTGCGAGGTGCCTTCGCGGCCATTCGCGCGGTGTCGCGGGGCATGATGAAGCGGCGGTCGGGACGAATCATCAACGTCGCGAGCATCATCGGGCTGATTGGCAACAAGGGCCAGGCCAACTACGCGGCAAGCAAGGCGGGCCTCATTGCGCTCACCAAGTCGGTCGCCAAGGAGCTTGGATCGCGAAACATTCTCGTCAACGCTGTCGCGCCCGGCTTCATCGAAACAGAGATGACTGCGGCGTTGCCCAAGGAAGCGCGTGACGCACTTTCCGGCCAGATCGCCCTTGAGCGACTGGGGACCGCAAAGGATGTTGCCGGCACCGTCGCGTTCCTCGCTTCCGACCTCGCGTCGTACATCACCGGCCAGGTCTTCGTCGTCGACGGCGGCATGGTCATGTAACTTTCTGTCAGATATTCGCTTAGCTATATTTCAGTACACCCCACCAACACGAGGAAATCCATCAAATGGCCGACAATTCCGATAAGGTAAAGGACATCATCGAGAAAGAGCTCGGCGTCGAGCGCGAGAAGCTCACCAACGAGGCGAGCTTCATCGAGGACCTCGGTGCGGACAGTCTCGACATCGTCGAGCTGGTGATGGAGTTCGAGAAAGAGTTCAATATCGACATTCCGGACGAAGATGCCGAAAAACTGCGCACCGTCGGTGATGCGCTCGGCTACCTGAACCAGAAGGTCGGCGCGTAATGAGTCGACGAGTCGTCGTCACCGGGCTCGGGGCAATTACCCCCGTCGGTAACGATGTGGCGACGACGTGGCGGTCACTCATCGAGGGCCGGTCCGGTACCGCCCCGATTACGAAGTTCGACGCAACGAACTTCCCGGTGAAGTTTGCCGCGGAGGTGAAGGGGTTCAACGCGCTCGACTTCATGGATCGTAAGGAGGCGAAGCGCGCCGATCACTATACTCAGTACGCGGTCGCGGCAGCGAAGCAGGCGATGACCGATGCCGGCCTCGCCAACGGACACAATATCGACCCCGACCGCATCGGCGTCATCGTCGGGAGCGGGATCGGTGGCCTCAAGAGCTTCGAGGAGCAGCACGACGTCTACCGCGAACGGGGAGTAGGGAAGATCTCGCCCTTCTTCATTCCGATGTTCATTGCTGATATCGCTGCCGGAATCGTCTCCATGCAGTTCAATGCGAAAGGCCCAAACTACGCCACCGTATCAGCTTGCGCGACCAGTGCTCATGCGATAGGTGATGCGTTCCGCACCATTCAGTATGGCGATGCGGACATCATGATCAGCGGCGGCGCGGAAGCAACGGTGACTCCGATGGCGATCGGCGGTTTTGCCAACATGAAGGCGCTTTCTGAACGGAACGACAGCCCCGAGACTGCGTCGCGTCCCTTCGACAAGACGCGCGACGGGTTCGTAATGGGCGAAGGAGCGGGGGTCGTGATTCTCGAGGAATGGGAGCACGCCGTCGCCCGCGGAGCGAAGATCTACGCCGAGATCGGCGGTTATGGCGCGACCGGTGATGCGCACCACCTGACGGCCCCGGCGCCCGACGGAGAGGGGGCCCAGCGCGCCATGAAACGGGCCCTCAAGGACGCTGGCCTTACGCCCGCCGATGTGCAGTACATCAACGCCCATGGCACGTCAACGCCCGCCAACGATTTCAACGAGACGCGCGCGATCAAGGCGGTGTTCGGCGAGCACGCCGCCAAGGTCAACGTGAGCTCGACCAAGTCGGCGACCGGCCACATGCTCGGCGCGGCTGGCGCGGTCGAGTTCATTGTCAGCTCGCTCGTCGTCGGGACGAACATGATACCGCCGACCATCAACTACCAGACGCCCGACCCGGATTGCGACCTCAACTACACGCCGAACGTCTGCATCGAGCGTGAGGTCACCGCCGTGTTGAGCAACAGCTTCGGCTTCGGCGGCCACAACACGACGCTCGCAGTCAAGCGATTCACGGGCTGACGATGCAAATCCAGCCCTCTCTCGACCTTTCGAGGATCACGGACCGTGCGCTCTGCGCGGTGGGAGAGAAGGTTGCCTCCGGCACGCGCCTCTCCGCCGGTGATGCCAAAATTCTTTTCACATCGCCCGACCTCCTCGGATTGGGCCGCATTGCCGACTACGCGAACCGTCGCCGCCACGGCGATATCGTCACCTTCGCCGCCAATCAGCATATCAATCCGACGAACGTCTGCTACCTGCGCAAGACGTGCGTGTTCTGCTCATTCGCCCGGCTGCCGAAGGAAGAGGGTGCTTACCACTACACGCTCGACCAGGTGTTCGCGGAAGCGGAATCGGCGGCAAGCGGCCTGACGAAGGAGTTTCACATCGTCGGCGGCCTCGACATGAAAGCCGGCCTCGCATACTACAGCGACATCTTTCGCGGGCTCAAGTCGCGGTACCCGCACGTTCACATCAAGGCCCTGACGGCGGTCGAGATCGCGCACATTTCGCGCATCGAGAAGATGTCGGTCGAGGATGTGCTCGTAGCGCTCCGCGAAGCTGGACTCGACACGCTTCCCGGCGGCGGCGCGGAAGTTTTCGGCCGCGGTGTGCGCATGACCATCGCCGACAAGAAACTCGCTGCCGAAGACTGGATCGCCGTGCACCGGACGGCACACCAGCTCGGCATCCGCTCGAATTGCACGATGCTCTATGGGCACGTTGAGACGATCGACGATCGCATCGACCACCTGACGATGCTGCGCGACCTCCAGGAAGAGACGGGCGGATTTCTCGCCTACATCCCGCTTGCCTACCACCCCGACAACAACGAGTTGGGAATTGAGCTCGGCAGGCAGGGCTCCGCTACAACCGGCTTCGACGACCTGCGCAACCTCGCTGCTGGCCGCCTCTTCCTCGACAACTTCGAGCACGTGAAGACGCACTGGATCATGGTGACTCCCTTCCTGTCGCAGACCGCCCTCTCCTTCGGCGTCAATGACCTCGAGGGAACGGTCGTGCGGGAGAAGATCTACCACGAGGCGGGAGCCCACACTGCGCAGGGGATGAGCCTCGACGACATCCTGTCGCTCATTCGCGCCGCTGGAAAGATTCCTGCCGAGCGCGATTCGTTCTACAGGATCCTGCGCGTCTTCGACCGGACCGCCGCATCCGAACCGGTGGCGGCATGACGCTCAGAATCGGACGGATTCCCTACATCAATTGTTATCCCGTATACGGCGCCGTTGACCGCGGCATCGTAACGCTCGATGCTACGTTGGTGAGCGGCGTCCCGACCGCCCTCAACCGGCGCATGAGCGAGGGCGAGCTCGACATCAGCGTAGTTTCCGCGGTCGAGTACGCTCGTGATTCCGCACGCTACCTGCTGCTGCCCGACCTCGCGATTTCCTGCGACGGCCCGGTGCGCAGCGTCATGCTCTTCTCCTCGCGCCCTGCCGCCGAGCTGGGTGGCTGCAAGGTTCTCGTCAGCAGGAGCTCGATGACGAGCGTCGCACTCCTCGAGCTGCTGTTCGAGGACGTCTGGCACGCCAGACCGGTATTCGTCGCCGGTGACGCCGAGCTTTCCGATATCAGCGGAGACTCGCTCGATGATGCGGATGCGCGGCTCGTGATCGGAGATGCTGCACTGGTCCTTCAGTCGGGAGAGCTGCCGCGCTACCCGCACGCGTACGACCTGGGCGCGGAATGGAAGGCGTGGACGGGGCAGCCGTTCGTGTTCGCAGTCTGGGTCGCGGGCCGTCGCACCCCGGTCGCCGCTGCCCTCGCGGCGCATGCGGCGCTGATCGCTTCCCGTGACTGGGGCCTCGCGCATCTGCCGCTGTTGGCAGCTCAGGCCAGTGAGGCCACCGGAGTCGAGACATCGACATGTGAGCAGTATTTGTCGGGACTGGATTACGGGCTCTCGTACCCGCACCTCGCGGGACTTACCGAGTTTTATCGGCGCCTGGTCGAGCGCGGACGCATCCCGAACGGGACGCTTCAGTTCCTGAGCGCGGCATGACCGAATCCCGCGACCTCCTCGACTTCTACGAGAACGCGCCGCTCCTGGAGCTGGGGGGGGAAGCGGATCGCATCCGCAACGAGAAGCATCCGCACGGCGTCGTGTCCTACATCATCGACCGGAACATCAATTACACGAACGTGTGCGTTGCCGACTGCGGCTTCTGCGCGTTCGCGCGCCGGCCGAAGCATGGCGAGGGCTATACGCTCTCCTTCGAGCAGATCGGCGCGAAAATCGACGAGGCGAAGATGCTCGGCGGCGTCCAGATCCTGATTCAGGGCGGCCACAATCCATACATACCGTTCGACTGGTATCTGGACCTGCTGCGCTACATCAAGCGTCACCACCCCATTCACATTCACGGCTTCAGCCCGAGCGAAGTGGACTTCTTTGCAAAGCTGTTCCGCATGGATGCGCTCACCGTCATCCGCGAGCTCCGCGCCGCTGGCCTGGATTCCATTCCGGGCGGCGGCGGCGAGATTCTCGTGCAGCGGGTACGGGACATTGTCGCGCCGAAGAAAGCAGGCGCCGACCGGTGGCTCGAGATAATGGAACTCGCCCACAACGAGGGGATGAAGACTTCCGTAACGATGATGTACGGGCTTGGTGAAACGGCGGCAGAGCGGCTCGAGCACCTCCAGCGCGTGCGGGAAGTGCAGGCGCGGACGGGCGGCTTCACGGCGTTCATATGCTGGCCGCTCCAGCCCGAGAACACGCCCACGATGTCGCACCAGCCGAAGACCGGCGCCGCGGAATACCTGCGCACGGTGGCCATTTCGCGAATCGTGCTCGACAACGTTCCCAATCTTCAGTCGAGCTGGGTTACGATGGGGATGAAGATCGGACAGATCGCGCTGCGCTTCGGCTGCAACGACTTCGGCTCGCTGATGATCGAGGAGAACGTCGTCTCGGCAGCGAATACGACCAATCGGACCACGACGGA
>JACCRL010000190.1 GCA_013813605.1 Gemmatimonadaceae bacterium | reverse complement strand
ACCGCACACCGATGGTCTTCATCGGCGCCGGTGAGCGCGAGCTCCAGCTGCCCACGCTCGGCAGCCGCAAGGAGGGCGGACAGCGCGGCCTGCACCTGATGATCGTGCAGGGTAGAAAGCCGGCGCGCCTCTTCGCGATTGCTCTGGCCGCCATCGCGCGCGGCACGAAGGAAGCGGGCCGGATGCCCCACTTCGACGAGTTCATTGTCGATTCGTGCCGTATCGAATTGACTCGGCCGAGCGCGACGATCGGCATCGACGGGGAGCTGAAAGGCATGGATTCTCCGCTCGATTATCGTATCGAGAGGGACGCCATCAACCTGGTGGTGCCGGCTCCCCAAAGCGCTCAATAGCTAGATTTCCCGTATGCAGAAGCCACCCGTCGCCGAGCGGCTGGCCGACATCGTGGGCGAGAAACATGTCCTCAGCCGGCAGAGCGAGCTGCTGGTTTACAACTCTGACGGATTGCCCGGGTATCGGCGCCAGCCGCGGCTCGCCGTCTTTCCGGGGACGCGCGAAGAGACTATCAAGGTCGTGCGCGTCCTCGCCGCGGATGGGCTCCCGTTCGTCCCGCGCGGCGC
This sequence comes from Gemmatimonadaceae bacterium, assembly GCA_013813605.1. GTDB lineage: Bacteria > Gemmatimonadota > Gemmatimonadetes > Gemmatimonadales > Gemmatimonadaceae > UBA4720. The sequence goes on along the minus strand of JACCRL010000190.1, from coordinate 11,325 downwards.
GGGCACCGGCCTCTCTGGCGGCGCGCTCGCCGACGACGTCGTCCTGCTTGGCCTTCACCGGCTGAAGAAGATCATCTCGCTCGACGTGGCCAACATGCGCGCGACCGTCGAGCCGGGTGTCGTGAATCTGCGTCTCAACAGGCACGTCGCGCCGCACGGGCTGCTTTACGCGCCCGATCCGTCGAGTGAAGCGGCGTGCACCATCGGCGGCAACGTCGCCGAGAACGCCGGCGGACCGCACTGCCTCAAGTACGGGGTAACTCTCAACCACGTGCTCGCGATCACCGCGCTGCTGCCGGATGGCGAAGTCGTCGAGCTCGGCAGCGCCACCGGCGAGCGCGACGGATACGACCTGCGCGGCGCCTTCATTGGGTCGGAAGGGTGTTTCGGCGTTGCACTCGATGTAACGGTGAAGCTCACGCCGCGGCCAGAGACAGTGCGAACGCTGCTCGCCGATTTCATGTCGGTGGACGAGGCAGCGCGGGTTACGTCGGCGGTCATCGCATCCGGGATCGTTCCGGCGGCACTCGAGTTCATGGACGGTCCGACTATCCGTGTCGTCGAAGACTCGGTGTACGCCGCCGGATACCCGCGGGACGCCGAGGCGATCCTTCTCATCGAGCTGGACGGACTCCGCGCCGGAGTGGATGCGGACCTCGAGACCGTGCGCGCAATTTGCCTTGGCGGCGGGGCGCGCGCCGTGAAGGTCGCGAAGGATGACGCGGAGCGGATGAAGCTCTGGCAGGGGCGAAAGAAGGCATTCGGAGCGATGGGCCGCCTCGCGCCGCACCTGATCGTCCAGGACGCCGTTATTCCCCGCACCCAGCTTCCGGCGATCCTCAAGCGCATTCACGCGATCAGTGAGAAGTACGGCGTCGTGGTTTGCAACGTGTTTCACGCCGGGGACGGCAACCTGCATCCCAACATCGCCTACAGCGCCGACGATCCCGCCGAGAGCGAGCGGGTGCACAAGGCGATGACGGAGATCATGACCGCCTGCATCGAAGTGGGTGGCAGCATTACCGGCGAGCACGGCGTCGGTCTCGACAAGATGGGATATATGGAGTCGATCTTCACCGCAAATTCGCTCAACGCAATGTGCGAGCTGCGCGGGGCGTTCGATCCCGACCGAAGATCTAATCCCGGCAAGGTCGTCCCGATTCATTCGTGCCGCGAATGGCATGGCGTTGCATCGGCGCGTGCGCCGCGGCCGCTTTCCGCCGAGCCTTCTCACCCCGCCGTCGCATGACGACTGAGTCGATCGCCAGGACGATCCGCGATGCGTCGGCGGCGCGCACTCCGTTGCGCGTGTGCGGCCGGTCCACCTGGCTCGACGCCGGCCGGCCCGTGCGCGCGAAACAGACGCTGTCGCTGCAGGGTGACAATGGCGTCGTGAGCTACGTGCCGGGCGATCTCACCCTCACTGTCCGCGCCGGTACCTCGCTCGCCGAGATCGAGCGGGCGACAGCGGAGCACGACCAGTGGTTACCGCTGGACCCGTACGGTTCTTCGGATGGAACGATAGGAGCGACGGTGTCCACCGCGTCGGCGGGACCTTTGGCCAGCGGATTTGGGCTGCCGAGAGATCTCGTGCTCGGGATGGAGTTCGTGAGCGGGCGAGGCGAGGTGATCCGCTGCGGTGGCAAAGTCGTAAAGAATGTTGCCGGGTTCGATCTCACCAGATTGCTCACGGGATCGTGGGGCACGCTCGGAGTGATCACCGAGGTCACGTTGCGCCTGTATGCGCGGCCGAAGGTCGACCGGACATTCGTCGTGAAATTGTCGGGGAACGGGAGGGATGCTGCATTTCTGGGCGGATTTCTGGCGGCGCGGCTCGGTCCTTTCGCATTCGAAGTTTTTAGCGCTACGGCTGTGCGATTACTGGGGCTCGGAGACCGCGCCGTTTGCCTCATCCGTTTCGGCGGCAACGAAGCCGGGGTGGCTGGCCAGTTGGCCGCCCTCACAGCGCTCGCGACACCGGAAGAAGTCGACGCAAATTTGTGGACCCGTGTGCGGCAGCTGGAGCGCGATGCGGACTGTGTGATCCGCATCTCTGGACCGCCAAGCGCATTCGCGGATGGACTTGACGACATCCTGGGCGACGATATTCCCTCCACCATGACGTGGATGAGTCCGGTCCGGGGCCTGGTTCGTCTGGTAGTGCGCAAGAGTTCCGGCCCCAATGCAGTGTCTGATGTCATCATCGGGAACGAATCCGGGGGCGACCACAGTGGACACGTCATTTGCGAGAAGCTCCCGACGGAGGTCTGGCGACAGGTCCCCAGTGCGGTCTCCGACCCCCTGTCGCAACGGATAAAGCGCGTCTTCGACAGCAACGATCTGCTCAACCCGGGGATTCTCGGCTAAATGACAGCAATCAACACCAGAGATCCGCTCCCTCCCGACGGAATGCCGGGATGCGCGCTGCCGGGAACGGCTCTCGCTGGCGTGCTCCCCGGAATCAACGCCTGCGTGCACTGTGGATTCTGCCTCCAGGCGTGTCCCACCTATCTCAACCTCGAGGACGAGAACGACAGCCCGCGCGGGCGAATCTTCCTCATGCGCTCGCTACTCGAGGGAACCATCTCTCCCGACGACCAGAGTGTCCACGAACACATCGACCGCTGCCTCGGCTGCCGCGCGTGCGAGCCGGTGTGTCCGAGCGGCGTGCCGTACGGACAGCTGCTCGAAGCCACGCGCGCGACATTGCTCGAGAGCAGGCGCATCCCTCACGTTGCGCGGCTGATACTCGCCGTCTTCGCGCGACCCTGGGCTTTGCGCCCGGCGATGTTCTTTTCGCGCATCCTCGCCGCGACGCCGATCCCGACGCTGATGTCCGGCATGCGGGGGCGGATCGGGTTCGCGATGGCAATGCTCGCATCGACCGGCCGCTCGATCGAGCGATCACCTTACCGCGCGTCCGGAACGGGCGAGAGAGGAACAGTCGCATCGCTCCGCGGTTGCGTTATGGAGGGACTGTTCACGCAGACAAATCGCGCCACCGAGCGCGTGCTCACGATGAACGATTACACGGTCGTCGAGGCGAGGGGACAGCAGTGCTGCGGCGCGTTGCACGCTCATGCCGGCGATCTCGAGACCGCGCGGAAGCTCGCGCGCCGCAACATTGCCGCCTTCGACGGCTCGGGCGCGAGCTTCGTCGCGGTGAACGCGGCGGGGTGCGGCGCAGCAATGAAGGAGTACGGGCACCTGCTGCGCGACGACGCCGAGTGGCACGAGCGGGCGGAAAGTTTTTCCGCGCGCGTCAGGGATGTCAGCGAGCTGCTCGCCGCCGCCGGTCCCAAGCCGGGTGGATCGATGCCAATCACGGTGACTTACGATGCGCCCTGTCATCTTCAGCACGCGCAGCGAATCACGCAGGCGCCGTACGCAGTCCTCGCGGCGATTCCCGGACTCGAGCTGATTCCGCTCCACGACTCCGATCAATGCTGCGGCAGTGCGGGGATCTACAACCTGATCGAGCCCGAGACCTCCGACGCGGTTCTCGCTCCCAAGCTCGCCAACATCCGCGCCGCCGGCGCGCCCTTTGTCGCGACGGGAAACCCTGGTTGCCTGATGCAGATCGGCGCCGGCCTCGTTCGCGACGGAATCGGCGCGCGCTCCATTCACCCCGTCGACTTGCTCGACGCATCGTACGCGGCCCTGGGCCAGTAGATTTAGCCGGACGCACCGGCTTAATTGCAGGTAATGTCGGAACTGAGCGAGTACTCCGCGCTGCACAACGGTGCTCTCGTTTTCGACCGGAGCGACCGGTTCCGCATCCGCATTTCCGGCGGCAAGGCCGCCGAGCTGGTGACGGGCATGGTCACCAATGATGTCGGCAGCCTCCAGGCGGGCGAAGGGCAGTACGCGGCGGCGCTGTCAGCGAAGGGAAAGATCGTCGCCGACCTGCGCATTTTCGCGATGGGTGATTCGCTCCTCATCGACACCTCGCCGGAGGCGGCCGAGAACTGGCGGGCGATGGTACGCAAGTACATCAACCCGCGCGCCGCACCCTATCATGATCTCTCGGCGGAGGTCTCCAATCTCGGCCTGTTCGGTCCATCGGCGCGAAAAATCCTGGTGCAGTTCGGCCTCGACGAGAAGTCAGCGGCAGCTCCCTATGCTCACGTGCCCGTGACGATCGGAGCCACGGAGGTTACCGTCGCGCGTGTCCCGGAGATGGACCTCGACGGGTACGATCTATTCGTGCCGGTAGCGGCAATGCCTTCGGTCCGTGAGACACTTCACGCGGCCGGCGCTCTTGCCGGCAGCGCCGAAACCTGGGAGATCGCGCGCATCGAGAGCGGCCGGCCGCGCTGGGGCGTGGACATGGATGAGAACACCCTGCCACAGGAAGCGAACTTCGACGAGCTCGGCGCGATCTCCTATACGAAGGGCTGCTACATCGGGCAGGAGACGGTGGCCCGCATACACTTCCGCGGCCACGTCAATCGCCTGCTACGGCGGCTTCGCTTCGTCGCCCGGCCGTCACCGCCGCGCGGGACGGAGCTGCTGAACGACGAGGGAAAGTCGGTTGGCGATGTGAGAAGCGTTGCCCTCTCGCCCCGGTTCGGCGGTGTGGCGATCGGGATGGTACGGCGTGAGGTTGCAGCGGGTACGACGCTGCGCGCGAAGTGGCCGGACGGAGAATGCGCGGTGCAGGTTGAGCAAAATGAAAAAGGCGCCACTGTGTAGTGGCGCCTTTTTACAATCGCCGCTGAGCTTAGCGGGTCATCGTGCTGCTGGTGCTGCTCGCCATCATCATGCCCGTGTCCATCGGGGCAGGAGCGGGAGCCATCGCGGGCGCCGAGGTATCGACGGCCATGGCTTCATCCTTCTTGGCGGTACATGCGGCAAGTACCAGAACTGCGGCAACAAGGGCAAGTCGCTTCATTAAATAAATCTCCTTGGGAGTGCAACGTGGGTTGAATCGCCGGTCCCGTGCACTCAGTGGTGGTGCTCGTTGTTGGCGCGGCCCGAAACTTTATCGCGGACAGCGGGCGTGTCAAGGGTAGAATGTGCTGGTTGACCCCTGTGAGCGGGACTAGATTTAGCATCGCTGCACATCCTGCCGGAGAATAAGTTGTCGCGCTATCCAGAAACATTTGGCGCCCTTAAGCGCTCATCATATGCCGGCGACCGCCGTACTTCATCGGTCAAGGACGAGCTGAGGGCGAATCTTCTCACCCGGCTCGCCACCCGCAAGCCGATTTTCCACGGCGTCGTCGGCTATGAAGAGACGGTGATGCCGCAGATCGTCAACGCGCTCCTCAGCCGGCACAACTTCATCCTGCTTGGGTTACGCGGCCAGGCTAAATCGCGGATCCTGCGCGCTCTGACGACCCTCCTCGACGACGCCATCCCGATCGTCGCCGGCAGCGAGGTGAACGACAATCCGTTTGCGCCTCTTTCCAGGTTCGGGAAGAATCTGCTCGCCCAGGCCGGTGACGACACGCCGATCGCGTGGCTCGACCCCGAGAGCCGCTTCATCGAGAAGCTCGCGACGCCCGATGTCACCGTCGCCGACATCATCGGCGACCTCGACCCCATCAAGGCAGCGCGCGGCGGCCACATTCTCGGCGATGAGCTCACGATTCATTACGGGCTGCTGCCGCGCGCCAACCGCGGGATCTTCGCGCTCAATGAGCTGCCCGACCTCTCGGGAAAGGTGCAGGTCAGCCTGTTCAACATCATGCAGGAAGGGGATGTCCAGATCAAAGGATATCCGGTCAGGCTTCCGCTCGATGTAATGCTCTGCTTCACCGCGAATCCCGAAGACTACACCGCGCGCGGCAAGATCATCACGCCGCTCAAGGATCGCATCGGCAGCGAGGTGATTACGCACTATCCCGAGACTGTCGAGATGGGCATGGCGATCACGGAGCAGGAAGCGTGGACCGCGCGCGGCGCCGGCAAGGTCCGCGTCCCGGACTTCATTTCCGAGGTGATCGAGCGGATTGCCTTCGAGGCCCGCACCGACAAGCGCATCGACAAGAGATCCGGCGTTTCGCAGCGGATGCCGATCACGGTCATGGAAAACGTGGTGTCGAACGCCGAGCGGCGGGCGATACAGACGGGAGAGCGGGATATCGTGCCGCGCATCGCCGACATCTACGCCGCGCTGCCGGCGATTACCGGAAAGATCGAGCTCGAGTACGAAGGTGAGCTGGTGGGCGGACACACGATCGCCCGCGAGCTGATCCGTCGGGCAGCCGATGCAACCTACCAGGAGCGCGCCGGCGGGATGAACGCGGATGAGATCATCATGTGGTTCGACGTTGGCGGCGCACTTCAGGTTACGGACGACGTGCCGGTCGACACCGTTGTCGAAGGCTTCGGAAGCGTGCCGGGACTGATGCAGATCGTGAGCAACTCCGCGCTCGCCCCGATGCACGATCTGCCGGTGGTCGCAGCGGCATGCGAGCTGGTGCTCGAGTCGCTCGTCGCGCGGAAAAAGATCGCCCGTTCCGACGCGGGCCAGTACGGCCGCGCCCTGGACGAGAAGCGCCGCCGGCCGTTCCAGGACTGAGCGTTGGCAATCCTGACCGTATCGCGGCTCTACGGGTCAGGCGGATCGGAAGTCGCGGCGCGCGCTGCCAGGGCTCTGGGGTGGACCCTGCTCGACAATGACGTTGTCGATACCGTCGCCGCTCGCCTCGGGCTGACAACTGCTGAAGTGCAGGCTCGTGAAGAAAGACTCCCTTCCCTGGTCGAGCGCCTTACCTCGGCGATGGCAATGGGCTCGCAGGAGTGGATGACGCCGCTTGCCGCCTCCCGTAAACCGACCGACGAGCGGCTGATCGAGGTGACCCGCCACGTCGTCGAGGAGGCAATCGCGCGCGGACCTGTCGTCGTCGTCGGCCGCGGGGCGCAGGCCATGCTCGCAGAAAGAGCCGATGCGCTCCACGTATTCTGCTACGCGTCGCGGAAGGCGCTCATCGAGCGCAGCATGAAACGGGATGGCATCACCGCCGAAGCAGCGACGAAGCTCGTCGACGATACCAACCGCCACCGCGAGCAGTGGGTGCGCATGCACTGGGACCGCGAGTGGCGCGCTCACGAGAACTACGATCTGAGCATCAACACCGAGCGCCTGGGAATCGACGCCGCGGCGGAGCTGGTTGTCCAGGCGGCGCGCGAGCAGTTCGCGCTTGGCGCTGCGCTCAGCTGATCAGGGTTTCCCTGCCAGCGTAAAGATCTGATAGTCGGAAATGTCGCGTGTCGCGACAGCGATTGAATCCAGGTCGGCGACAGGGACGAAGCGCAGAACGACGATGCGCTCGCCGGGCAGCCGCCGAATCGTCCGGTCCGCGGCTCCGAGGCGGTAGTCGCTGTGGAACGACCCATTGATGTGAAGCACCAGCGCGCCCGGCGCCGCCATTGCCAAGCCACCCGCGATCGATTCGGCCATCGTCTCGTCCTTGATGCACTGCCCCTCAAACATCCGGTCGGCTGCCACCTGCTTCTCTGCCGGCGTGACGGTGAGTGAATCGGGCCGGTGCGAAGGCATCCCGCGCATCGTTTCCGCGAAGCTCTCGTAATACCGGTCGCGCGGACAGATTACTTCGCGCGCGACGAATGCCCTGTCTCGCGCGCTCAGCGAATCGAGCGCGGACAGCCCTCGCCTCGACACCGCGGTCGCCAGCCGCCGTGGCACGTTGGCGGCAATGACCGGCCATTTGTACGACCGCGCGAGCTCGACCAGCGGACGATAATCCTGGCGGTAGCGGGGCCACGGCCGCGACGAGGCGAGGAAATCCCTCTCCGTGGTAACTCCAGCGAGGTAGCTGTTGAGGGAATCCTGCACATCGCGCTCGAACATCTCGAGCGCCACAATAATATTGCCGCGCCGCCGCGTGAGTCCCTGGAGAATCGCGAGCTGCAGCCGGTGGCCGGCAACGTTGTCATGCTGCTCGCCAATGAACACCACGTCCGCGCGCATCACGTCGGCGATCATCGCCTCGAGGTCGGTCCACCCTTGCCTCTTCGCATCGTAAACGCGGTGCGGCACGTAAGAGAGAACGTTGTCGGCCGTTTGCGGCGGGCCGGCTGTCTGCGCCGCGGCAGTGATCGCGCTTCCGGCCAGGAGCAAAACCGCAATCAGAAGCCTCGACACTTTACCGGGGATTGGTCGCCCACATCGTCGCATCGGTGATGAAGCCGCGATCCTCGAGCTCGAGCATGCTGGTGATGAGGTAGGCAACGTCCGGCGCATGCAGCTTGCTCGGGTTATCAGCCCTGGATCCCGGAGTGTCGGTCGCGCCGAAATTCGTCAGCACCTCGCTCGGATTGACCTGCATCACGCGTACGCCCTGCGTGCGCAGCTCCGCCCTCCAGCACTCGGTCATTCCAGACAGCGCGAACTTACTCGACACGTACGCCGTACCGTTCGGAAACCCGCGCTGCCCAGCCGTGGACGAGATGTTCACAATATTGCCGTAGCCATGGCCGACAAAGTGGCGCGCCGACTCGCGCGCAACGAGCATCGCGCCAAGCACGTTCGTCTGCCACACGCGCAGCATCTCCTCGCGCGTCAGCTCCAGCAATGGCCCGAACGCACCGAACCCCGCGTTGTTGATCAGGACGTTGTAGTTGTCGAATTCCCTCGCCACCTGCGCCACCATCCGAACGACGTCCTCCTCGCTGCTGACATCGGCAACGATCGGGATGGCGCCGATCTGCTGAGCAGCGGCGTTGAGGGCCTTTTCGTCGCGGGCGCAGATTGCCACCCGCGCCCCGCGCTCGCGGAGGGCCAGCGCGGTCTCGAATCCAATGCCGCAGCTTGCTCCCGTCACCAGCACCGATGCGTTCTTCAGGTCCATGATCTCTCCTTGGTGTTCAGCGCTTCACGAATGAGCCCCGCCAGTCCGTCCACGTCGTCCTCGGTGGTGTCGAACGACGTGATCCAGCGGGCTTCGGAGGTCGTCTCGTTCCAGATGTGGAAAAAATAGCCAGCCTGCACGCGCGGTACTACGTGCGCCGGCAGCTCGGCGAATACCGAATTGGCGTCAACGGACTGCGTGATGCGTACTTCAGGGATCTCCGCGATGCGGGCAGCGAGAAGCTTTGCCATCCGGTTGGCGTGCCCGGCGCTCCGTTTCCACAGCCCGGCGGTCAGCAGTGCCGAGAACTGCACGGCGATGAAGCGCATCTTTGACGAAAGCTGCATACCCTGCATGCGCCGGTACTCGAAGTCGTCGGCGAGTTTCTGGTTGAAGAACACGGCCGCCTCCCCCGCGAGAAGACCGTTCTTGGTGCCACCAAAAGAAAGGGCGTCGACGCCCGCTTCGCTGGTGATCGCACGCAATGGGACATCGAGGGCGGCAGCGGCGTTGAAGATCCGCGCACCATCCATGTGCAGCAGGAGCGCGTTCGCGTGCGCGAAATCGGCGATCGCCTTTATCTCGCGCGCCGTGTAAACCGTCCCGTATTCGCTGGCCTGAGTGATTGACACCGCGCGCGGCTGGACGTGATGCTCATTCCCGAGATGGTGGAGATGCGCCGCGATTCCTGCCGGCGTGATCTTGCCGTTTGGTGAAGGGACCGTCAGCAGCTTGCAGCCGATGTGCTTCTCGGGCGCACCGCATTCCGAAGTATTGATGTGCGCCGTCTCGGCGCAGATGACGCCCTGGTGGGGGCGAACCATGCTTTGCAGGCAAAGGACGTTTGCCGCTGTTCCGCTGAAGAGGAAGAAGACCTCGCCGTCGCCGAGCTCGGCGTTTATCCGCTCGATGGCGTCAAAGGTGTAGGAGTCGCCGCCATAGGAAGGAACATGGCCGGCGTTGGCGGCACTCATCGCCGCCAGAACTTCCGGGTGCACTCCTGCCCAGTTGTCGCTGGCGAAGGTACGGGTGCCGTGCTCATGCTGCTGCATCGACCTACGATAACGTCCCGTCAGCCGTCCATCAATGAAAGTCCCTCGAGTGATGCACCAGCCTTTTCACCGGCAAATCCCGGAACCCCTCGCCAACGACGTTCATCACCCCGCCATCGCGCTCGAACCTCCCCCTCACTACCACAAAGGTCGAGAACCGCACCACCTCGACGTTCTCTTCCACCATTTTCCGCGGCACGATCACGTTGATGAATCCGAACTCGTCCTCCATGAGCAGGAATACCGTTCCATTGGCGGTTTGCGGCTGCTGGCGGATCGTCACCAGCCCCGCCGTGACGATGGATTCTCCCCCGCGCAAATTCGCCAGCTCCCGGCTGTCGAGCGCCCCCTCGTCACGAAGCCCCGGCCGCAGGTGTTCCATCGGATGTCCGTTCACGCTCACGCCGACGGAGAAGTAGTCGAGAAAGATGAGATCGTCGCGGGTGAGTGGGCGCGGCGAGTATGGCGCCTCCCGCGCCGGCGCGAGCGGAAGATCGTCGCCGACGATGCGCATCGCTTGCCACGCCGCCCGCCTGCGGTCCGGCTCCCAGCAGGTGAACGCACCCGCCCGCGCGAGATTGAGCGCATTCGGCCGGTCCAGTGCAGCGCGATGAATGACATCGGAGATCGACGAGAAACCCACTCCTGCCCGCGCACCCTTGAGCGCCAGCAGTGTCTTCTCGCCCAGCCCGCGGATGTGGCGCCAGCCGATGCGGAGCGCGGGCACATCGGGATCGTCGATCGTCTCGACCGTGCACTCCCAATCGCCGTCACGCATGCAGGGCGGCAGCACTCTCAGTCCGTGCCGCCGGGAATCATGAATCAGCGTCGACGGCGGATAGAATCCCATCGGCCACGAGTTGAGCAGCCCCGCATAGAACTCCGCCGGATAATGGGCCTTGAGATAGTTGGTCGCGTACGAGATCAGCGCGAAGCTCCACGCGTGCGACTCGGGAAATCCATAATTCGCGAAGCTGAGCAGGTCTTCGGCGATCTTCCGCGCCACGCCCTCGGCAATACCGCGCCCGATCATCCGCGCCCTCAGCTGTTCGAGAACGCGCATCAGCTTCTCGACCTTCCGGATGTGCCCCATCGTGCGCCGCAACTCGTCCGCTTCCGCCGCGCTGTATCCACCCAGGGTCATGGCGATCGCCATCGCCTGCTCCTGGAATATCGGGATCCCTTGCGTGCGCTTGAGGATCGGCTCGAGATCCGGGTGCGCGTACGTCACCTCCTCCAGTCCGCGCCGACGCCTCGTGTACGGATGTACGAAGCGCGCCTGAATGGGGCCCGGCCGTATCAGCGCCACCTGCACGACGATGTCGTACAGTCTTTCCGGCCGAGTGTGCAGCACAGAGGCGATCTGCGCGCGGCTCTCGATCTGAAAGGTGCCGATCGTCTCGCCGCGTGAGATGATGTCGTAGGTCTTCGGGTCATCCTGCGGCAGCTTG